>JBIJDI010000141.1:0-6377 GCA_044344235.1 Sulfuritalea sp.
ATGGGAGAAGCCCTCAAAACCGGATTGAAACGCTCGATGCTCGATGAGTTCCTGACCAACACCGATTCCGCCGGCGATGTTCTGGTCCACAACCTGAACAAGGCGGCCGAACTGGTGTCCAGCTTCAAGCAGGTCGCCGTCGACCAGACCAGTTCGCAAAGACGCAGTTTCAAACTTGCAGAAATGGTTGCGGAAGTAGTAACGACCCTCGGACCGACCATCCGCAAGACACCCTACGTCATCGAACAGGACATCCCCGATGACATAGCCATGGAAAGCTTCCCAGGACCGCTAGGTCAGGTGATGACCAACCTGATCAACAACAGCATCACTCACGGCTTCGACGGTTGCCCTGCCGGCCGGATTCGCATCGAAGCCGAAAAAGTTCAGAGCGGTGACAGCGTCATTCTGAAAGTCAGCGACAATGGCAAAGGCATACCGCCGGATGTCCTGCCGCGAATCTTCGATCCATTTTTTACCACCAAGCTCGGACAGGGTGGCAGCGGTCTCGGCCTGAATATCGTGCACAACATGGTATTCAGCATCCTCGGCGGGCGAATCAGTGCTGCAAGTGTTCCCGGCAAAGGAACCTGCTTCACAATCACGCTGGCCACCACCGCTCCGCAGCAGGATCAGTCCATGCAGTCACTCAACGATCGGCGAGGGCGGCCGCGCAGAGCAGAGAATTCCGAAGGCTCGTCAAACTACGAAGACCGCTGAAATCAGGAACTCTTGCGGAAGGCCGAGGCCACCGCCATAAATGACTCAACCACCCGTGGATCAAATTTCCCCCCGGAATCCTGCCTGATCATCTCAAGCGCCTGCTCGTGGCCGATTGCCGCGCGCCACGGGCGCGGAGAAGTGATCGCGAGGTAGCAGTCAGCGACCGCGACAATCCGTCCCGACAAAGGAATATCTTCGCCCTTCAGCCGATTCGGGTAGCCCGAGCCATCGAAATTCTCGTGGTGCGACAGCGCAAGCTCGCCAGCGAGACTGAAGACGCGCCCCCCTCTTACCTCGGCCAGGACCTCCTGCAACATCAAGGCGCCAAACTCCGCATGCCTGCGAACCTGAGTCAGGTCTTCCGCCGAAAGAGCAGCCGCACTTTCCAGCATGTTCGAGGGAATCTGGTGATTACCAATGTCAGCCAGCACGGCTGCACGCTCGAGCATCTCCGGAAGGTGGCGTTCGATAGCCCGAACGGTGTCCTTCTTTTCCTTCATCCGCGAAGCGATGTCCCGACTGAGCCTGCCCCGATCGACAGCATGGGAAACCGGAAGGTAGGACGCGTGCGCCGTCAACTTGGCCAACAGCGCGACCTCGGCACTCTGGTCGAGCCTGGACTGTTCTACATACTCGAAGTTGTCGTAGGCAAGGACGATCTTCATGCAAAATATGTCGATCAAGGCCAATTCTGTTTCGCTGATCTTTTTTGCGCCACCGATATAAACGACAACGTCGCTCAGGTTCGGCATGGGTACCAGATAAATCGATCGTTTGTCATCGATATGCGTGACGCCGCCGGAAAACACCCGGGTAACATGCTCGATGCTTTCCGCATCAAGGATGTCCTTGATCGGCGCACCGATAAAAGCGTCGAAGCCGCCGCACGCCGCCATGATGATGTCCTCGCCGCCGGCATCCCCGCGCCGGATCAGAATCAGGTCATTGTCGCCAATGTCGAGCAGTGACCCGAGTTGCATCAGCAGACCGGAAACGAAAAGATTCCGTGACCGGAAATCCATATTGCTTGCGGCATCGAGAACCTTGACCAGGCCGCGACGGCTGGACTCGATGGCCTGCAGGTCCTGAAATGAGCGAAGGGCCGAAACGAGGGAGGTGAAGAGCTTCTTCGCCGTCATCTCGGATTTCGATTTGTAATCGTTGATGTGATAGTTCAAAACAACATGCTCTTCCGGCGCATGGCCCGGCTGGCCAGTGCGCAATATGATGCGCACCATCTGATTGCCGATCTCCTCGCGAATCCGCCTGACGGTCCTGAGTCCGGAATCCTCTGTTTCCATCACTACATCAAGAAACACGACAGCCGTATCCGGGTTCTGCCGTAGAAGCTCGCATGTCTGATTTCCGTCATAGGCATCGAGAAACTCGATATCGCGATCGCAGAAGGAGAAATCCCTCAAAACCAGTTTTGTCGCAACATGAACGTCGGGCTCGTCGTCGGCGATGAGAACCTTCCATGCGGACTTTCTCTCTGCAGCAGTGACTTCCGCTTCTTCGGCGAAAAGAAAATCATCGGCCTGATCGTCTGTTGCGGGGGGGGTGCTATTCATATCGACCTCTCGATACCAATTTCCGAATTTTTGGCTCTGCTGCGCAAACCACAGCCCAGGCGTCGTGACCCTGCTACTTGTGCGGGTCAATTGCCATTGATGAGAATACAGGAGAAGTCGCGCGCGTGCCGCGGTCGATCGACAGTGCAGGCATCATGTGGCGATGGCGATACTGCAAGTCCAAATTCAAGACTTTTGTGCCGCCGGAAACTTCGCGACGGGACGCGGCGTGCTATTTGACGCGGGTGAGAAAAGGTCGCCCGGATGGCCGGTCGGAAATCGGCGATGGCGGAGTATCCGATCCAGACGGCAGTCCGGGTACCGGACTCACGGCAACCGGTGCGCCTTCCTGCTGCAAGGTCCGCTCATTCTCTTCATCAGCCGTGGCGTCCGCCATGGTGCGTTCGGTGACCTCAAAGGCCATGCCCTCGCCATTCTCCCGGGCATAGATTGCGGCTACCCGCTCGATGGGTACCACAACCGGGAAAGAACGCCCGCCAAAACGTGCCTGGAAGGTGATTTCCTCGTTGCCCATCAACAACTGATGCGTGGCTTCCAGTCCAACGTTGAGAACAATCTGGCCATCCTTGACGAATTCACGTGGCACACGTGTCGTGGCATCGACCACCACCGTCAGATAGGGGGTAAAGCCCTGATCGGCGCACCATTCATGCAGGGCGCGGATCAGGTACGGCTTGGTAGACTGCATGGCAGTTGCGCCGAGATGAATCAAGGTAGACGCGGACGAAACGCCTTTAGCGGCGCATCATCTTTTCTGTCGGCGTCAGCGCATCGATGAAGCCCTGCCGCGAGAAGATACGCTCGGCAAACTTCATCAGCGGAGCTGCGGTCTTCGGTAGCTCGATGCCGTAATGGTCAAGGCGCCAAAGCAGCGGCGCAATCGCCACATCAAGCATGGAAAAGTCGTCGCCCAGCAGGAACTTCTGCTTGTTGAACATCGGTGCCAATTCGACCAGCCGGTCGCGAATGTGCAACCGCGACTTATCGGCCGACTTGAGGTTTTTTTCCAGCGCATCGATGTAGCTGAACAACTCGTGCTCCATCGTAAACAACAACTGCCGCGCCTTGGCCCGCGTTTGCGGATCTGGCGGCATCAACTGCGGATGCGGAAAACGCTCATCGATGTACTCGTTGATGATGTTCGACTCGTACAGCACCAGATCGCGATCAACCAGTACCGGAACACGGTTGTACGGATTGATGATGGCGATGTCTTCAGGCTTGTTGAAGAGATCGACGTCGATCACCTGAAAGTCCATCTGCTTCTCGTACAGGACGATGCGGCAGCGGTGGCTGAACGGACACGTCGTGCCCGAATACAGGTTCATCATGGCGCTTGTGCCCCAGGAATAGTCAGCATCTCGCACCACTTTGCGCACGGGTGGCGCGTTCATTTCTCGATGACCCATAATATGCATTCACGTATCAGAGTTAATGAATGTCTTTCCAGTATTCGCGTTTAAGCGCATACGCAAAGACGAAGAGTACCGCCAGGAAAATCAGCACAATCACCCCAAGCTGCTTGCGAAACTCGGCCATCGGCTCGCCCATGTACTTGAGGTAGGCGACCAGATCGCCCACCACGGCGTCGAACTCCTGCGGCTTGAGTTTTCCTGGCTTGATCAGTTGCAGCTTATGGTCGGTGCCCATCACCTGCTCGCCTTGCAGCTCCCAGAGCACGTGCGGCATGCCGACGTTTTCGAACACCACGTTGTTCCACCCGGTAGGGCGATTTTCATCACGGTAGAACGTGCGCAGATAGGTGTAGAGCCAGTCCGCGCCGCTACCGAACTCCGAAGCCCGCGCCCGCGCAATGACGGTCAGGTCCGGCGGCGCCGCGCCGAACCAGACCTTGGCGTCGGCACGCTGCATGGCGATCTTCATCGGCTCGCCGACTTTCTCCGCGGTGAACAGAAGATTGTCTTTCACCTGTGCATCACTGAGCCCGATGTCCTTCAGGCGGTTGTAGCGCATGTAGGAGGCCGAATGGCAGTTGAGGCAGTAGTTGACGAAGATCTTGGCGCCGTTTTGCAAGGCGGCCATGTCGTTCGCCTTGTCCGGCGCACGGTCGAGATGCAGTTCGGCGCCTGCGGCGAACGCCAGCAGCGGCACGCACAGGATTGCGGTAAGGAATTTCTTCATTTCGAGGTCACCCTGTCCGGCTCCGGCTGGCACTTGTCGAGGCTGCTGTAGATCGGCATCAACAGGAAGAAGGCAAAGTAGATCACCGAGCAGATCTGCGCGACGATGGTGCGCATCGGCGTCGGGCCCAGCATGCCGAGATAGCCGAGGATAAAGAAGGAGATGATGAATGCTGTCAGGAAGCCCTTGTACAGCGGTCCGCGATAGCGGATCGACTTCACCGGGCTGCGATCCAGCCACGGCAGCAAGGCGATGATCAGGGTGGAAGCACCCATCGCCACGACACCCCAGAATTTGGCTTCGATACCGAACAACGGATAGGTCACGGCACGCAGAATCGAGTAATACGGCGTGAAGTACCACACCGGCGCGATGTGCGGTGGCGTCACCAGCGGGTCTGCCGGGAAGAAGTTGTTGTACTCGAGGAAGTAGCCGCCGAATTCCGGCATGAAGAATACGATCACCGAGAACACCATCAGGAACACCACGACGCCAACGATGTCCTTCACCGAATAGTAGGGATGGAAGGGAATGCCGTCGAGCGGAATCCCGTTCGCGTCTTTCTTCTTCTTGATCTCGATGCCATCGGGATTGTTGGAGCCGACTTCGTGCAAGGCGATGATGTGCGCCGCCACCAGGCCCAGCAGCACCATCGGCACTGCGATGACGTGGAAGGCGAAGAAGCGATTCAGCGTGGCGTCGCCGACGACATAGTCGCCGCGCAACCAGATCGACAGATCGGGCCCGATCAGGGGAATCGCCGAGAACAGGTTGACGATCACCTGCGCGCCCCAGAACGACATCTGTCCCCATGGCAGCAGATAGCCGAAGAAGGCCTCGGCCATCAGTGCGAGGAAGATGATCATGCCGAAGATCCAGATCAATTCGCGCGGTTTGCGGTAGGAACCATAGAGCATGCCGCGGAACATGTGCAGATAGACGACGGCAAAGAAGGCCGAGGCGCCTGTCGAGTGCATGTAGCGGATCAGCCAGCCCCAAGGCACATCGCGCATGATGTACTCGACGCTGGCGAATGCCACCGGCACGCCGGACGCATTCAGCGAGGCGTCGGGCTTGAAATGCATGGTCAGCAGGATGCCGGTAACGATCTGGATGACCAGCACCAGCATCGCCAGCGAACCGAAGAAGTACCAGAAGTTGAAGTTCTTCGGTGCGTAGTATTCGGAAAGATGCGCTTTCCAGTTGGACGTGAGCGGGAAGCGCTCATCAACCCAGTTCAGCGTCCCTTGCAATATGGCGTTAACTTTGCTCATCGCATCAGGCCTTCTTGTCTTCGCCAATCACAATCTTGGCGTCGCCAAGATACATGTGCGGTGGGATTTCGAGGTTGTCCGGCGCCGGCTTGCTCTTGTAGACACGACCGGCAAGGTCAAAAGTTGAACCGTGGCAGGGACAGAAGAAACCACCCGCCCAATCGGCCTCGATGCCGGATTCCACGCCGGTCTTGAACTTCTCGGTAGGCGAACAGCCAAGGTGGGTACAAATCCCGACCGCGACCAGAATCTCGGGCTTGATCGAACGCGTCTCGTTCTTGGCGTACTCCGGCTGCATATTCTTGGCGGACTTGGGATCAGCCAGCTTGTCGGCAATCTTGCTCAGGGACTCAAGCTGCTCCTTGGTGCGATTAATGATCCAGACCGGCTTGCCGCGCCACTCGACGGTCATCATCTGGCCCGGAGCAAGCTTGCTGATATCGACTTCGACAGGTGCACCGGCCGCTTTCGCACGCTCGGAAGGCAGCATGCTGGCCACGAACGGCACAACCACGGCAACCCCGGCTACCCCGCCCGCGGCTGCCGTGGCAACCAGCAGGCGCCGCCGACCGCAATCGACTGTATCGTCACAACTCATGGTGATAGTCCCTGAATGCAGAAATGCGAATTCGAAAACGAAGTTTCA
>JBIJDI010000142.1:0-6357 GCA_044344235.1 Sulfuritalea sp.
TGATGCCGCCCATCAAATTGGGAGCCGATTGGCCGAGGCGGCGGGGCCTGTCGCCGGGTTGAAATGGGCTCGCAGAACCCCGACTCATGCTGGTAATCTAGCGCCTGCCCCCTTTCGACCCATGACAGCAGATTTCCATCATGACCCCGAGCCAGATCGTCAAATTTCTTGACCAGCACGTCATTGGCCAGGATGAAGCCAAGCGCCAACTGGCTGTCGCCGTCTATACCCATTACAAGAAGATCGAGCTCGCCGAGCCTGGCAAGGTGGAAATCGTCAAGAGCAATGTCCTCCTGGTCGGCCCGACCGGCACCGGCAAGACCTTGCTGTGCGAGACCCTCTCCCGGGTGCTGGAGGTGCCCTTCGTCACGGCGAATGCCACCTCGCTGGCGCAGAGCGAATACGTCAATGAAGAAATCGAGGCGATCCTGCAGCGGCTTATCGACAAGGCCGAGGGCGATATCGGGCGTGCCCAGCGCGGCATCGTATTCATCGATGAGATCGACAAGCTGAAAGCCATCAGCAGCCAGAGCGGCCAGGCGCGCGGAACTTCCGGCGAAGGCGTTCAGCACGCATTGTTGAAGATCATGGAGGGCGTGCCGGTCAAGATCAAGGACACGCGCTACATCGACACGACGCAGATTCTTTTCATCTGCGGCGGAGCGTTTGTCGGGCTTGACGATATCCTCTCCAAGACCCGGTCCTTTGGTTTCATCTCCACGTCGGAGGAAGATAACCAGAAACTGCTCGATCGCCTCAACGCACGCGTCAAGCCGACCGACCTGTTCGAGTACGGGCTGATCCAGGAATTTGCGGGTCGCCTGCCGATCGTTGCGTCCCTGAAGCCGCTCTCACGCGAGATGATGGTCAGGATCATGACCGAACCAAAGAACTCGATCTACGGTCAGTACTGCCAGATTCTGCAGAACACCGGGGTGGAGCTGATCATCGATCCGCAGGTGTTCGAGCAAATCGCCGACCTCGCGATGGAATATCGGGTTGGTGCGCGCAGTCTGCGCGGAATTTTCGAGGAAATGCTGACGCCGGTAATCTATCTGGTGCCCGACCACCCCGAGGTGCGGCAGGTCAAAATCGCCTCCTTGTTCGAAAACGCCCGATTCATCGGAACCCGCTCTCCACCTGTTGCTTGAGCGGTCACCGTGACTCGTCGTTGCGGATCGGGCCGCCAGTCGGCGCGCCACTTGGCGATGGCGAAAGAGGCGGCGGCGTAAAGTCGGGAGGTGCCTTTGCCCCGGCTACGCGTCGCGATTCTGCCGACGACGGTCCAGCCACCAGGCGAGCACCGGTAGCGCGATGAAGGAGCCCGGCAGGACCAGCACCACCAGATAGGGAGAAAGGTGCGCCAGAGCCCGCACCTGACCCCGCAGGTCGGCTCGCTCAGCTGAGGTCCATCGCTCTCCGTTGCGGGGTTTCATCAGCAGCGGCATGAGGCCGCGCACCTTGACCATTTCACCGAGCAGTTGCTTGCGCTCGCGGTTCTGCGCGGCAAGCATCTTCTGCATCAGGCTGGGCGAAATGCGCATTCCGGTTGCGACGGCAACCTGGCGAGTGACTTCCTTGACTTCGCCGCGCGGTCGAAACTGAGTCATGGCGGGCTAGCGCAAGCTCGCGCCGGCGACAGCCGATGTTGCGTCAATGTTGCGTCAACAATGAATCGGGATGATGTCAATTAAGGATCAGGCCGGCAGTCGGCGCTCCAGAAGATCACGTAACTTGCGCCATGCCTGCCAACCCACAAAGGCGCGGCGCGCCCAGCGCCAGGCAGCTTTCGGCCGAACCACCAACACCGCGACGGTGGCGGCAACGACTATCTGCGGGTTGCGTCGTACCCAGCGGACACCTTCAACGGCATAGTCCGCGCCGGCGAAAGCGGGAGCAAGCCCTGCCGCGTGACGAGCAAAGTCGATACGCAAAGCGTCACCGGCGATCTGGAGCCGTTGCTTCTTCAGGGCAAGTTCGAGCGTAGCGGAGTTCACTGCGACTTTGCGGCGACGTCCTTCGCCAGGACTTCACTATCCTTGCGAAGCTCGGCCAGGCTGGCGGAAAACAGTTTTGAGCCCGAGCGCGCCAGGCTCATGGCCAGCATCAGGCTGGCAACGCCGGCGCCGATGAAAAGCGCCGAAAAAACACCGAGGGCCAGCAGCCGGTTGCTGTCCCACAGCAGTACGGTAAAAAAGATGGCCAAAAAAATCAGGCCCGCAGAGATGCAGAGAAACGCCGCCCCGCCGTAGGCCAGCATGGAAACCAGACGCACCCGCTCCTCGGCGAGTTCTACGCCGAGGAGTTCAAGGCGGTTGTGCAGCAGGGTGACGCCTGTACCGAGCAAGCCCTTCGCCGAAGCGAACAAGCCGCGCTGACCCGACACTGTGCTTCCTTCGTCACCCATTGCCGGGTTCAGCGACGGCCGATCAGCAGGCCGACGATGAAGCCGAATCCGGCGGCTACGCCGACCGAACGCCAGGGATTGTCATGTACGTAGTCATCGGCGACACGGCCGACCTGCTTGGCCTTGTCCACCACGGCGGCCTCAGCTTCGGCCAGCTTGATCTTGGCGGCCGAAAGGCGGTCCTGGGTCTTGGCGCGGATATCGGCAATCTTGTCGCCCGCCTGACCGGCGGTGGCACGCAGCAACTCTTCAGTGTCGGCGATCACCAGCTTCACGTCGGCAATCAGTTTGTCTTTGGTGACATCGGCCATATCGCTCATGTTTTTCTCCTGAAATGAAGTATAAAAATAGAAGGCTACCGATTTTGTCGCTGCACTGCAATGATCCACGTCATACCGCGGCGAACTCGTAGTCAATCGTCAGCGGTGCATGATCGGAAAAGCGTTGTTCCTTATAGACCGCCACCTGGCGTGCTGCCGCCGCCAGTCCCGGGGTGGCGATCTGGTAATCGATGCGCCAGCCGACGTTTTTGGCCCATGCCTGGCCCCGGTTCGACCACCAGGTGTAGGCCTCGCCGGTCGCCTCGGGGAGCAGGCGGCGATGCACGTCCACCCAGCCCAGTTCATCGAATACGGCAGACAGCCAGGCGCGCTCTTCGGGCAGGAATCCTGAGTTCTTCTGGTTGGATTTCCAGTTCTTGAGGTCGATTGGCTGGTGCGCTATGTTCCAGTCGCCGCATAGCAGGACCTCGCGACCTTCCTTTCGGGCCTCATTTGCCAGACGTTCAAGCTGCGGCCGGAACTGTTCGAGGAAGCGAAACTTGGCCTGTTGCCGCTCGTCCGAACTGGAACCCGACGGCAGGTAGAGCGAGACCACCGACAGCTTGCCGAAATCGGCTTGCAGGTAACGTCCTTCGGCATCGAACTCGGGGTTGCCAAAGCCTTCGACAATTCGGTCGGGAGCTCGCCGGGAATAAATGCCGACCCCGCTGTAGCCCTTCTTTTCCGCGGCATGGAAACAACCGCTGAACCCGACCGGGGAGCGCAACGCGGGCGTCAAGTCGGCCAATTGGGCCTTGAGTTCCTGAACGCAGACGATGTCGGCCTGCTGCGCCGCCAGCCAGTCGAAAAGCCCCTTGCTGGCGGCGGAACGGATACCATTCAGATTCAGACTGAGTATTCGGAGCCTGTGCTTGAGCATGTAGAATGCCTTTGATGAATGCGAACGTCGCCCTTCCTGCCGCCAGCGCCGTCACCAGCGCGATCAACAGCGAACTGAGCCGTGAGTTTATCGCCTTCGCCTGCGAGCAGGGCGTGTTGCGCTTTGGTGAGTTCAAGACCAAGGCTGGGCGGTTGAGCCCCTACTTTTTCAATGCCGGCTTGTTCGACGACGGCGCGTCGCTGTCACGGCTGAGTGATTTCTATGCGCGCCGCGTTCTGGCGGCCGGGGTCGGCTTCGATGTACTGTTCGGCCCCGCCTACAAGGGCATTCCGCTGGCTGCCGGCACGGCCATGGCCCTCGCGGGTCGGGGGCACAACACGCCCTACGCCTACAACCGCAAGGAAGCCAAGGATCACGGCGAGGGGGGCACTCTGGTCGGAGCGCCGCTCAAGGGCCGTGTGCTGATCATCGACGACGTGATTTCCGCGGGCACCTCGGTGCGCGAATCGGTGGATCTGATTCGTGCGGCCGGCGCGACTCCCGCGGCGGTGCTCATCGCGCTCGATCGTCAGGAGCGCGGCCAGGGAGAACTGTCGGCGGTGCAGGAGGTCGAAAAGAGCTTCGGCATTCCCGTCATTAGCGTTGCCAGCCTGACCGACTTGATCGACTATCTTTCCGGCCATCCGGAACTTGAAAACAAGCTTGCCGCCGTGCGCGAATACCGCGTTCGTTACGGCGTCGACTGATGCCCATGAAACCTTTCCGGGGAGATAACCCATGCGTCTGATTTCCGCCCTGCTGTTTGCTTCTTCCACCTTGCTTGCCCTCGATGCAGCGGCCCAGATACGCATCTATTGTTGCGATGATGCAGATGGGCGCAAGGTATGCGGCGACTTTTTGCCTCCGGCGTGCCAGGGCCGGGCCTATGAAGAGCGCGACAATCGCGGTTTTGTCTCGAAGACGGTTGAAGCCCCGTTGACCGAGGCGCAGCAGGCGCGTCGCGATGCCGAAAAGGCCAAGAAGGAAGAAGAGAAGAAGAAGGCCGGCGAGGAACGTCGCCGCACGCTTGCCTTGCTGTCGACCTACTCCAGCGAGAAGGACATCAACTTCGCCCGGGATCGGTCATTGGCGGAAATTGAAAAGAACAGGAAGGAGTCGCAGCAGCGTCTGGACGAGGCAAACAAGAAGAAACTGGTGCTTGACGCCGACAAGGAGTTCTACAAGGGCAAGGCCATACCCGAGCAGGTCAAGGCGCAGATTCGCGACAACGAGAAAGAGATCAAGGCGCAACAGGCTGCTGTCGATGCCAGGACTAAGGAGATGGAAGAAGTCCGCGTTCGGTTCGCCGAGGAGAAGCGGCGTTATCTGGAACTGACCGGCAAGAAGTCTGCGGCGGCACCTGCCTCTGAGCCGGTATCGGCGGCACCCGCCGCAGCGCCAGCACCCGCGGTAGCACCTGCGGCGGCGCCGGCGCCTGCCAAACCGGCCGAGAAGAAGTAATCAGCCGCCGAGCTTTTTCTTCAGCAGGTCGGTGACCTGCTGAGGATTGGCTTTGCCTTTGGTGGCCTTCATGGCCTGCCCGACGAGTGCGTTGAAGGCCTTTTCCTTGCCGGCCCGGTATTCCTCGACCGATTTCTGGTTGGCGGTAAGCACTTCATCGACCAGCGCCTCGATGGCGCCGGTATCGGTGATCTGCTTCCAGCCCTTGGCCTCGATCACGCCATCGGCATCCTTGCCATCACCAGCCCAAAGCGCCTCGAAGACGTCCCTGGCGATCTTGTTGGATATCGTGTTGTCGGCAATGCGGCGAATGATGCCGGCGAGTTGCTGCGCCGACAGCGGCGCCGCTGCAATCTCCAGCCCCTCCTTGTTGAGCCGGGCCGCCAGTTCGCCCATCACCCAGTTTGCCGCGGGCTTCGCGTTTTCGCGTCCGGCCAGGGCCAGCACCGCCTCGAAGTAGGCCGCCATTTCGCGCGATGCGGTGAGCGTTGCCGCGTCGTAGGAGGACAAGCCGTAATCCGTCTCGAAGCGCTGCTTCATGGCCTGTGGCAGTTCGGGCAGGCCGGACTTCACCTGAGCGATCCAGTCCGCCGTGATTTCCAGCGGCAGCAAATCGGGATCAGGAAAGTAGCGGTAATCGTGCGCGTCTTCCTTGCTGCGCATCGAGCGTGTTTCGCCGGTGTCGGGATCGAACAGCACGGTGGCCTGGCGGATGGTGCGGCCTTCCTCTATTTCGTTGATCTGCCACTGCACCTCGAAGTCGATCGCCTGCTGCATGAAGCGGAAGGAGTTGAGGTTCTTGATTTCGCGCCGCGTGCCGAATTCCTTTTGTCCCATCGGGCGCACCGAAACGTTGGCGTCGCAGCGGAACGATCCCTCCTGCATGTTGCCGTCGCAAATACCGATCCACTGCACCAGGGCATGCAGCGCCTTGGCGTAGGCCACCGCCTCGGCGGACGAGCGCATCTCCGGCTCGGTGACGATCTCCAGCAGCGGGGTGCCGGCGCGATTCAGGTCGATGCCGGTGCGGCCGTGGAAATCCTCGTGCAGCGACTTGCCGGCATCCTCTTCAAGATGGGCGCGCGTCAGGTTCACGAACTTCTCGGTCGCTGTCCCGCCAGCGTTGCCGACGCCCCGAAGGAAGTCCCCTTGGGGGACTGTTATGTTCAAGCCGCCGCCCAGAACCACGGGGATTTCGAACTGGCTGATCTGGTAGCCCTTGGGCAGGTCGGGGTAGAAATAATTCTTGCGGGCGAAGATCGAGCGCGGCGCAATTTGCGCGCCGACGG
>JBIJDI010000221.1:0-4938 GCA_044344235.1 Sulfuritalea sp.
CCGGCCAATGCAAGACAGCAGATCAGGCGAAGCAGCTTGGCCAACGCGTTCCCTCCGTGCGTGCTGTAACCGACGGCCGCTTCGCGGGTATAATCCGCGCCTCGCGGAGAGGTGGCAGAGTGGTCGAATGTACCTGACTCGAAATCAGGCGATGTCGCAAGGCATCCGTGGGTTCGAATCCCACCCTCTCCGCCATCCGATTCTACCCCCTGAAATTCCCCCCGGTTTTTTGCTTTTGGCCGACCTCTAGCCGCCCTTGCGGCGCGACAGCGGATGACGCGGCACGTCCGGATGGCGACGTGGCTGGGGACTTTTGGCAGGCTTGGCCGGAGTGGAAGGCGTTGATCGCCGTGTCGGACTCTGTCTGCCGGGGATTCCGCTTCGCGGGCCGTCAAGCGCCGACTGTTGTGGCCGCTTTCCGGCATGAGTCATTTGCCCGGATTTGTGCGCCGATGACGACGTTCCCGTGCCGGTCGGCTGCCAGGGCGGGATCAGGTGGCGCTTGCCCGGCCCGATCAGGTCTGAGCGGCCCATGCTCTTCAGCGCCTCGCGCAGCAGGGGCCAGTTGGCGGGATCGTGGTAGCGCAAAAAGGCCTTCTGCAGCTTTCGCTGCCTGCCGCCGCGCACTACGGTGACGCCTTCGGAATCCGCAGTGACTTTGCGCAGCGGATTCTTTTCCGTGTGCCACATCGCGGTGGCAATCGCCAGCGGCGTCGGCAGGAAGGTCTGCACCTGATCGAGGCGGAAGCCGTTCTTCTTCAGCCACAGCGCGAGTTCGAGCATGTCTTCATCGGTGGTGCCCGGATGCGCGGCGATGAAGTAGGGGATCAGGTACTGCTCCTTGCCGGCTTCCTTGGAGAACTTGTCGAACATCTGCTTGAAGCGTTCGTAGCTGTCCATCCCCGGCTTCATCATCTTTGACAGCGGGCCTTCCCGGCTGTGTTCGGGCGCGATCTTGAGGTAGCCGCCGACATGGTGGCTCACCAGTTCCTTCACATACTCGGGCGAGCGCACCGCGAGGTCGTAGCGCAGGCCGGAACTGATCAGGATCTTCTTGATGCCGGGCAGCGCCCGCGCCTTGCGGTACACCGAGATCAGCGGCGCGTGGTCGGTATTGAGGTTCTCGCAAATGCCCGGATAGACGCAGGACAGCCGGCGGCAGGAGGACTCGATCTTCGGGTCCTTGCAGGCCATGCGGTACATGTTGGCGGTGGGTCCGCCGAGGTCGGAGATGACGCCGGTGAAGCCCGGCGTCTTGTCGCGGATCTGCTCTATCTCATGCAGGATCGAAGCTTCCGAGCGGCTCTGGATGATGCGTCCTTCATGCTCGGTGATCGAGCAGAAGGTGCAGCCGCCAAAGCAGCCGCGCATGATGTTGATCGAAAAACGGATCATCTCCCACGCCGGAATTTTCGCGTCGCCATAGCTCGGATGTGGCGCGCGGGCATAGGGCAGGCCGAAGACATGGTCCATCTCTTCCGTAGTCAGCGGGATCGGCGGCGGATTGAGCCAGAGGTCGCGCCGGCTGGCGCCTTCGCCGTGGGTTTGGACCAGTGCTCGTGCGTTGCCGGGGTTGGATTCGAGGTGGAAGGTGCGCGAGGCGTGGGCGTAGAGCACCGGGTCGTCGCGCACCTGCTCGTAGGACGGCAGGCGGATCGCGGTGTGAGCGCGTGCTTCCTTGGTGGCCGTGAGCCGTTCGGCGCGACTGATGACGCGCACGATCGCCGCGTCGCCAGCGCCGACGTTCTGGCTTTGCTTGTCCGCTTCCATGGCGTAGGGGTCGGGATGGGCGTGCACCGCTCCCGGCGTGTCGACCGTGGTCGAGTCGGCTGAAGTCCACTCCGGCCCAGGCAGCCAGCCCTGCGGCACCATGAAGGCGGTGCCGCGCAGGTCGCGGATTTCGCCGATCTTCTCTCCCTTGGCCAGGCGGTGGGCGAGTTCCACCAGCGCCCGCTCCGCGTTGCCGAACAGCAGCAGGTCGGCTTTCGAGTGCGGCAGGATCGAGCGCCGCACCTTGTCTGACCAGTAGTCGTAGTGGGCGATCCGGCGCAAGCTGGCCTCGATACCGCCGATCACTAGCGGCACGTCGTGGAAGGCTTCGCGGGCGCGCTGCGAATAGACGATCGCTGCACGGTCAGGGCGGCGGTCGGGCGCGGCATTCGGCGTATAGGCGTCGTCGGAGCGAATCTTGCGGTCCGAGGTGTAGCGGTTGACCATCGAATCCATGTTGCCGGCGGTGATGCCGAAGAACAGCTTCGGTTTGCCCAGGCGCTTGAAGTCCTCGGGCGAGTGCCAGTCCGGCTGGCTGATCATGCCGACGCGAAAGCCCTGCGCTTCGAGCAGGCGTCCCACCAGCGCCATGCCGAAACTGGGGTGGTCTATATAGGCGTCGCCGGTGACGAGGATGATGTCGCATTCGTCCCAGCCCAGTGCGTCCATTTCGGCACGCGACATAGGCAGAAAGGGGGCCGGGCCAAAGCGTTGCGCCCAGTACTTGCGATAGGAGGTCAGCGGCTTGGCCGCCACGGTGGTCGTTGCCATTGCGGAAGATCAGGCCGCGCTGACGCGGCTTTGCGAGGGCACGTGGCGCGCCAGGAAGTCCATCTGGTCGGCAAGGATATTGCGGTTGCAGAGGATCAGGTATTCGGCCTTGTTCGGCACGTAAGGCGCATAGACCAGTTCCATGCGTGCCTGTTCGGGAGTGCGTCCGCTCTTGGTCTGGTTGCACTGACGGCAGGCAGTGACCACGTTCATCCAGGTATCGCGTCCGCCCTGCGAAACGGGCAGGATATGGTCGCGGGTGAGTCGCTGCGACGAAAACTCTCGGGCGCAATACCCGCAGATGTGCCGGTCGCGGTGGAACAGTTCTCGGTTGGACAGGGGCGGAGTGGGGTGCAGCGACTTGCCCGACAGCGCCTTGCCGCGAATGGCGATGATGCTGCTGGTGGCCAGTTCGGAGCGCTCGCCGGTTACGCGATTGGTGCCGCCGTAGAAGGTGAAATGAGTATCCCCTGCATCCCACGCCACCAAGTCACGCGCGACGTAAATGCAGGCATGCTGCCAACTCACCCAGCGGTGGGGAACACCGTGCTGGTCGAGGGTAAGGATCAGCGGATGGCTACTCATCTCTATAGAATCCTGTATTGCCGGGAATTTAGCAGAGCGGAATGACTTTTGATAGCACCGAAATGAGGGCATTAGCTGCAAGACGGCTACGCTATGCGATTGCCGGCTCGGTACTGCTGCACATTCTTGTTCTTTGGCCAGGAACGGTGCGCGTACTGACGAAGGATACTCCCCCGGTTCTGCAAGCCACCTTGCGCCGGCCACCACAGCCGGCGGTGGAACTGGCGCCGCCCACACCTGCGCGCGCCGTTGCCCGCTCACAAAGCGAGCCCGCTCAGGCGCCGACGCTACCGCTACCCCGGTCCGCGGCTCCCTTGTTGGAGCGGCCAACGTCGTCTTCAGTTCCGCAAACCGTTGCGGCGCCGGCGATTCCCGTGCTGCAGGCGGCTCCCCGGCCCGAGTCGGCGCCCACGGCGACGGCGTCACCACTTTCCGCTGCCGGCGGCGCCCTGTTGACGGAAGCCAACGCTTCAGGCGAGGTGGTGGACGGCCTGCGCGGCTATCGTCTGGCAGTGGCGAGCCAGGCCCGGCGCTTCAAGCGCTATCCGGCGCAGGCGATGGCTTCAGGTTGGGAGGGAAGCGCCGAAATTCGCGTCGAAGTCGGCAGCGACGGCCGGCCGCGAACTGCCGCGGTAGTCCGTTCCAGCGGCCATGAACTGCTGGATCGTGCGGCGCTCGCCATGATCGACGCTGGCGCCCTGCGCGCACGGGTGCCCGAAAACCTGCGCGGCAAGGCCTTTGCGGTGGCGCTGCCGGTGGTCTTCAATCTGGACGACCAGTAATCAGGCGATCCGTGTCGGATGTCTGGGCGGAGCTGTCAGGTCTTCGGTATGGAAGCTGTACTGGCCGGCACGACGATCCGCAAAGTAGTGCTTGAGGGTGATGGCAATGGTGCGAAAGGCGATTTCATCCCACGGAATTTCGTCTTCACGAAACAGCCTCAGCTCAAGGGTTTCCACGCCGGGAGCAAAGTCGAGGTCGAGCAGCCGCGAGCGGTAGACGACATGCACCTGATGAATGTGCGGCACGCTGATCAGCGTGTACATTTCACCCAGCTCGATGCGGGCACAGGCTTCTTCGAGTGTTTCCCGCAAGGCCGCGTCGGCGACGGTTTCGCCGTTCTCCATGAAGCCGGCCGGCAAGGTCCATTTGCCGTAGCGCGGCTCGATCGCCCGCCGGCAAAGAAGAACCCGGTCTTCCCATTCCGGGAGCGCGCCGACCACCAGGCGCGGGTTGCGATAATGGATCGCCCCGCACGCATCGCAGACATGGCGCGGCAGGGTGTCACCCGGCGGAACCCGCAGTGAAACGGGTGCGCCGCAGGCGCTGCAAAAGTTCATCGCCGGATCCATCGGCTTATTCTAGCGCGCCAATCGGCGCACCCTCGGGAGGGCGGGCTGTCCGTGTTTTTGTTCCGGATCGGGTGCGCCACACTCGACATGAGACTTCACTGAAGCTCTGACCTCTACGTCCTTGTTTAGTGATATTTCTTTTTGTGCATGAGGAGCGAGTCAATTGTGAAAAGGGTCAACTCAAGCTTGAAACGGAAGATACAAAACTATAATAAACAATATGATAGGATGTTTTTGTAATGTTTTTACTTACAAAGCTGCTCTATCTAATTCTTACAACAGATTGGTTTTTCCATTGATTTCTTTCTTGTCATGTCCTGTGTGACCATGTATCTGCCGTGATTCGGGCTCCAATTCGGGTCTGACCGGCGCTCACAAGGAGTGCATGATGAAATCGACTGACACTTACAACGACATAAAGGAAGTCAATCTCTCCTATCTGATGCTGGCGCAGAACATG
>JBIJDI010000143.1:0-6294 GCA_044344235.1 Sulfuritalea sp.
GGCCAGGTCGGTGATGTGCAGCAGACCGTCGATGCCGCCGAGGTCGACGAATGCGCCGTAGTCGGTGATGTTCTTGACGATGCCCTTGACGACAGTGCCTTCCTGCAGGTTTTCGAGCAGCTTCTGGCGCTCTTCACCCATGCTGGCCTCGAGCACGGCGCGGCGCGATACCACCACGTTGTTGCGCTTGCGGTCGAGCTTGATGACCTTGAATTCGTATTCTTTGCCTTCGAACGGCGTGGTGTCCTTGACCGGACGGGTATCGACCAGCGAACCCGGCAGGAAGGCACGAATGCCATTGACCATGACGGTGAGGCCGCCCTTGACCTTGCCGGTGATCAGACCCTTGACCAGGGCGCCATCAACCATGGCCTTGTCGAGATCGTTCCAGGCCGCGATGCGTTTGGCTTTTTCACGCGAGAGGCGCGTTGCGCCGTACCCGTCTTCGAGCATTTCAATCGCCACCAGGACGAAATCGCCCACTTTGGCTTCGAGTTCGCCGCGTTCGTTGTTGAACTCCTCGGCGGGGATCATGCTCTCGGACTTGAGCCCGGCATTGACGACCACGAAGTTCTGGTCGATGCGGACAATTTCGGCCGTGATGACTTCACCGGCACGCATTTCCTGACGCTGGAGACTTTCCTCGAACAGAGCGGCAAAGCTCTCCATGGGTGAAGCTTCTGAAGCTTCGGCAATAGCAGCTGTAGACATTGAGTTAGGGACCTTACGGATGTTTGTCACCGGGGTGACGGGTTGGTTAAGTTTCGCCGCAGAGGCCGGGCGGCCGATGCGACACCTTTACTGACACTTTGTTGCACTACTTCTTCCTGAGGCCTGAGTCACAGTCACTGCCGTTTGACAATGCTCATCACGGCTGCCACTGCGGCTTCGATGTTCATCTGCGTGGTATCCACCAGATCCGCATCGTCGCATTGCTTGAGGGGCGCCACGCTACGCTGGGCGTCGCGCGCATCCCGCTCCTGCAAATCCTGCAAAAGGGCGTGCATGTTAGCAGGCATCCCCTTTGCGATCAACTGTTTATAGCGTCTATCTGCACGAGCTTCAGCCGAGGCGGTAAGAAACACCTTCGCCGCGGCTGCGGGGAATACCACCGAAGCCATATCCCGGCCGTCCGCCACCAGTCCGGGAAAGCGCCGATAGGCCCGTTGGCGGGCCAACAACGCCGTGCGCACCGCCGGCAGGGCCGCGATTTTCGAGGCCCCTGCCGAGATTTCCTCGGTACGAATGGCGTCGGTTACGTCGTCATCCGACAGGAGGATGCGTCCGCCGGTGAAGGTGGCGGGCAAACCCGCCGCCAATTCAGCCACGCCGGCTTCATCGTCCAGTGCGACACCGGTCCGAAGCGCGGCCAGGGCCGTCAGCCGATACAGCGATCCGCTGTCCAGGTAATGGTAGCCCAGCGCCGTCGCCACACGTTCGGCCACCGTGCCCTTGCCCGAGGCCGACGGCCCGTCGATGGCGATCACCGGCGCGGTGATTTCGGCCAGGGCGTCGAAGTACTCGGGGAAGGTCTTGCTGACGCAAGCCGGGTCCTTGATGGTGACCGGCACGCCGCCCAGTGCCGCCAGCGAGAAGCACATCGCCATGCGATGGTCGTCGTAGGTGTCGATAGTTGCATTCGACGCGAGAGTCGGCGCTGGGGTAACGGCGATGTAGTCGCCGCCCTCCTCCACTGTGGCGCCGAGTTTTCTCAACTCGGTCGCCATCGCCGCGATGCGGTCGGTTTCCTTCACGCGCCACGAGGCGATGTTGCGCAAAACGCAGCGACCGTCGGCAAACAGCGCCGCCACCGCCAGCGTCATCGCCGCATCGGGAATGTGATTGAGGTCGAGATCGAAAGCCTTGAGCTTTCCAGACTCGGGGGCTCGCGCCTCGATGTGCTGCTCGCCCCAGTCGATGTGCGCCCCCATGGCTTGCAGCGCATCGGCGAAGCGCACATCGCCCTGGATGCTGTTCCTGCCTATGCCTTCGACCCGTACCGGGCCGCCGCCGATCGCGCCTGCCGCGAGGAAATAGGATGCGGCCGAGGCGTCGCCCTCGACATGCAACACGCCGGGGCTGAGATAGCGCTGCCCTGCATTAATCGTGAAACGCTGCCAGCCTTCGCGCTGTACCTGCACGCCGAAGCGCGCCATGAGATTCAGCGTGATCTCGATGTAGGGCTTGGAGATCAACTCGGTCGTCATTTCGATGACCGCCTCCGCTCCCGTGAGCGGCAAGGCCATCAACAGCGCGGTGAGGAACTGCGAGGAAACATCGCCGCGCAAGCGGATCGGGGCCGCGAGCTTCACTTGCGCAGGATGGATGGCCAGCGGCGGAAAACCGGGATTGCCCGTGTAGCGCACGTCGGCGCCGATCTGCAACAGTCCGTCGACCAGATCGCCGATCGGCCGCTCATGCATGCGCGGCACGCCGGAAAGTCGATAGTGTCCGCCGGACAAGGCCAGCGCTGCTGTCAACGGGCGAATTGCGGTGCCGGCGTTGCCCATGAACAAATCGGCGTCCTTGACCGGGAAGACGCCGCCGCAGCCCTCGACGCGCCACGCGTTGCCGGCCCGCGAAGCGGAATCCCCGGCATGCAGAGCACAGCCCAGCGCCGTAACGCCAACGCCGAGTTTTTCCAGCGCAGCCAGCATCACGCGCGTGTCGTCCGAGTCCAGCAGGTCACGAATCTCGGTGCTGCCCTCGGCCACTGCCGCCAGCAACAGCATGCGATTGGAAATGCTTTTCGAACCGGGCAGACGCACGCTGCCCGAAGCCTCGTGCAACGGCGGCAGGTACAGGCTATCCATCACTCACCGGGCGGCAGGAGGGAATCCAGCCAGGCATCGCGGCGCGCGCGGGCCGTGGAGAACAGGGCTTCAATCCCGGGCGCGTCGGCGCCCGCAAGCAGCACGCGCGTGTGCATCAACTCGGCCATGTAGGCATCGAGTTCCTGCAGCAGAGCCTGCCGATTGGCGATACAGATGTCGCGCCACATCTCCGGGTGGCTGCTGGCAATGCGCGTGAAGTCGCGAAAGCCGCCGGCAGCAAAACCGAACAGTTGATCCGAATTCGGGCGCTGAGCAAACTCATGCACCAAAGCAAAAGCCAGCAGGTGCGGCAGGTGGCTGACGGCGGCAAACACGCGATCGTGCTCCTCCGCGGCGAGTTGCGAGACGTTCGCGCCGCAAAGCTCCCAAATCGTGCGCACTGCCATCACATCGGCGGCCGAATTTTCCGGCAGCGGTGTCAGCACCACGCGCTTGCCGACATAGAGACCAGATTGGGCGGCGGCAACGCCACTCTTTTCGGCACCGGCGATCGGGTGGCCGGGCACGAATTGCCCGATCTTGGCGCCCAGCGCCGCGCGCGCTGCCACGACCACGTCGGACTTCGTACTGCCGCCGTCGGTAACGATTGTCTGCGGCTGCAGATGCGGCGCCAACGCGCTCATCACTACCGGCATCTGGCCCACCGGCATGCCGAGTAGCACCAGGTCGGCACCGTCGAGCGCAGACGCCCAGTCGGTCGCAATGGTGTCGATGACGTCGAGCTGCAGCGCCTGTTCCAGGGGCGCTCGGGTGCGGCCCATGCCCACGACCTGCAAGTCCCGCCGTAGCGCCAGCGCCGACTTTTTGAGCGCAAGTGCGAAGGAGCCGCCGATCAGCCCGACGCCGCAGATGACGATCTTGCTTTGCGCCATCAAAGCGATTGTTGCAGGGCTTCGAGGAAGCGCAGATTTTCCGCTTCGAGGCCGATGGTCACGCGCAGATGATTCGGCATGCCATAGCCGCCAATGGGTCGCACGATGACGCCCTGCTTCAGCAGTTTGCCGTTGACCGTAGCCGCATCGGTAAGTTCGAAGGTGACGAAGTTGCCATGGGAGGGAATGTGCTCCAGACCAAGTCGCTTCAGGCCGGCAATGATCTGTTCCATACCCCGGCGATTGGATTCATAGCTTTCCGCAAGGAACAGATGGTCGTCAAGCGCTGCAACCGCTCCGGCCAGCGCCAGATTATTCACGTTGAAAGGCTGACGCACGCGATTCAGCAGATCGGTCACTTCCGCCCGGGCCACGCCGTAGCCGACGCGCAAGCCCGCCAGACCGTAGATTTTCGAGAAGGTGCGGGTGACGATCAGGTTTGGAAAGTCCTTGATCCAGGCCACCGTGTCCGCACGATCTGCTGGCGCCAGATACTCTGTATAGGCCTCGTCGAGCACCACCGCAATGTGGGCTGGGATCTTTTCTATGAAGGCACGCACCTCGGCCTGTGGCAGGAAGTTACCGGTGGGATTGTTGGGGTTGGCGATCCAGACCAGATGCGTATCGGGTCGAATGGCCGCGAGCATGGCCGCCGGATCATGGCCGTAGTTCTTCGCCGCGGCAGCAATGCATTCGGCGCCGGAGGACATCGTCGCCAGGGGATAAACAGCAAAGGCGTGCTTGGAGAATACCGCGGAGCGGCCGGGTGCCAGGAAAACCCTGGCGGCAAGATCGAGCACGTCGTTCGAGCCGTTGCCCAGCACGATCTGCTCCTGCGCAACGCCGTGGCGCTCCGCCAGTGCGGCAATCAAGTCGAACTGGTCCGGGTAGCGCTCGATGCCGGCCAGTGCCGTTTCAACCGCCTTGCGAGCCTTTGGGCTCATCCCAAGCGGATTTTCGTTAGAGGCTAGCTTGACGATTCTTTCGACTGGAATACCCATCTGGCGGGCCAGTTCGGTAATCGGCTTGCCGGGAATGTAGGGCGAGATGGCGCGAACGTAAGCGGGCGCTTGGAGAACAATGCTCATGGTCGATACCTCAGTGAACAGCTTTTGGATACGAACCCAGCTCTTTGACAAAGCCGGCACGATGGCGCAGTTCCTCCAGCGCACGGGCCACGGCGGGCTCGCTGCGGTGCCCCTCGATATCGATGTAGAACACATACTCCCAGCGGCTGCCGCCAAAGCCGCGGGCTGGGCGGGATTCCAGCCGGCTCATGGACACGCCGTTGTCGGCGAAGGGCGCCAGAAGCTGATAGACGGCGCCCGGCCGGTTCTGCGCGGAGCAGACCAGCGACGTGCGGTCCGATCCGGAAATACCGGCATCATGCTCGGCGACGATGACGAAGCGCGTCGTGTTGTTCGGGTCGTCCTCGATGTTGCCGGCGAGGATCGGCAAGGCGTAGAGCTCTGCCGCCGCATCCCCCGCCACCGCCGCCGCACCGGCTTCTCCGGCCGCCAGGCGAGCCGCTTCGGCATTGCTCGCCACCGGCACGCGCGGCACCAGCGGCAGGTTGCGGTTGAGCCACTCGTGGCACTGAGCCAGGGACTGCGCGTGCGAATACACCCGGGTCACGTCGGCCAACGCCGCGCAATGGGTCATCAGATTGTGATGGATCGGTAGATTGATTTCGCCACAGATCTGCAGTGGTGAGGACATCAGCAGATCAAGCGAACGGCCGATGGCGCCTTCGGTCGAATTCTCGATCGGCACCACGCCGTAGTGCGCATTGCCCGATTCGATTACGCGGAATACATCGTCAATCGCCGGACACGGCAGTAGTGTCGGCGCGCCACCGAAATGCTTGCGCGCCGCCGATTCGGAGTAGGTTCCGGCCGGTCCCAGATAGGCAATGGTCAGCGGTTGCTCGAGCGCCAGGCAGGCCGACATGACCTCACGCACGATGCGTTGCGCGGCGGCGGCGGACAGCGGGCCGGGATTGCGCTCGGCAACCCGGCGCAGCACCTGCGCCTCACGTTCAGGGCGGTAGATATTGCCCTGCTTTATTTCCCCGATGCGGCGCGCAAGTTTGGCCCGTTCGTTGATCAGGCGCAGCAAGTCGACATCGATCGCGTCGATCCCATCGCGAAGCCGCCCCAGCTCTTGCGAATCGTCGGCCACTCTCAGCTCTCCAGCGGCAGATACCGAACAGCCAATACGCCTTCGATGCCGGCAATGGCATCAATCACGGTCTTCTTGACCTTGATGTCGACATCCACCAGCGTGTAGGCCATTTCGCCGCGCGATTTGTTGACCATGTTGTGGATGTTGAGTCCCGCAGTGGCCATGGCGGTGGAAATCTGGCCCAGCATGTTGGGCACGTTCGAGTTGGCGACGGCGATGCGGAAGTTTGACTCGCGCGGCATCGATACATTGGGAAAGTTCACCGCGTTCTGCACGTTGCCGTGTTCCAGATACTCGCGCAACTGGTCGGCGACCATGATCGCGCAATTCTCTTCTGCCTCGCCGGTGGAGGCACCCAGATGCGGCAACGCAATGACGTGCGGATGGTTGTTGACGTGAGGGCT
>JBIJDI010000006.1:0-20481 GCA_044344235.1 Sulfuritalea sp.
TCTCCTGCGGCGTCATCAGGCGGTAGTTGCCCTGGAAATGTTCGGCCCATTCAACGGCCGCCTTGGCCTCGCCGGACTGTGCCATCAGTGCGCCCGCGCCCATCAGCGACGACAGGCTCAGCATGCCGCTGCCTTTGAGGAAGTCGCGGCGCGAGGTTTTCAGGCCCGGTGCGGAAGGGTCGGCCGATGCGGGTTGCGTCGGGCATTCAGGCGACGGTTCCTGATGCTGCGTGGTGATTGGAAATTTTTTGCGGAACATCGCATTCCTCTTAGAGGGTCATTTGTAAGTCGAAGGGTTACTGACGATGGCACGAGCACCGTCGGCGGCAAGCAGACCGCTGCGAAACAGGCGGTAGTTCGAATGGTCAACACGGGTTTTCACGGAGCGAGGGTGCTGCAACCGAAGCGCCCAGGTTTCACCTCGAAGAATCGGCGCCTGCGGAAGAGCCTTTGGGTCGATATCCATGCACAAACCCGGTCGGTTACCGCGGGGCGGAACGTAGGTAGGGGTATGGGCTTACTTGGCGCCGGCGAGAATCCACGTGATGAGGATTCCCATGTTTGCCTCAGTGACAGCGGGATTCGGGGGCATGGGCACCACACCCCATACGCCGGGCACACCCGGCTTGCTACCTGCCTTCACTTTTGCAGTCAGCGTCTTGACGGCATTGGCGTCGCCGGCGTACTTCTTGGCGATATCGACAAAAGAAGGGCCGACCAGTTTTTTGTCAACTGTATGGCAGGCCATGCAGTTGCTCTTCTTGGCCAAGTCCAGGTTGGCCATGGCCGGTACGGAAGCCAGCATGCCGGCGGCGACAATTGCAGTGACAATCAGTTTCATGGCTTTCCTCGCAAGGATTTTTGTTGCGGACAATCGGATAAGGGGCCTACCAACTGGGACCGGCGGCGCCCGGCATGAATGCGATCGGCACCGCTACCGGTTCAGCCTCGCGTTGCGAGCCGAGGCTGGCCTCGATCTCCTCCCGGCTTGGCCGGGACTCGCCGAGATGCCCTGCAATCAGGTCGCGGACCTGCTGCAGCCAGGCGTCGGTCAGAAGGGCGAGGGCAGCGTAGAACATCATGTTGCAGCGATCGGCAACGCGCCCGGCGAAGTCGGGCAGCCAGCGCAACAGGTGGTAATCGAGAAATCCGGCGAGCGAACGCCAGTCGTCGGGAGTGACGGCCGCATCGACGCGCCGGGCAAGGAACTGCAGTTGGAACACGAGGTGATCTTCCGGCCGCTTGCGCCAGTCGGGAACGGCCAGGCCTTGTTCGGCGTAGAGCGCGCGCAAATCGAACATCGCGTCCTGGCAGACCAGGTGGTCATCGGACAGCCAGTAAGATTCGCAGGGCGAAGCGCCGAACGCGCCGGTCAGGTAGATCGCGGCGAAATCAGCCGCCAGTTCGTCGAGGAGCGCGGCATCCGGGATGTCCGGCAGGGACGCCACCGCCGTCCGCATCATCTCGAAACTGCCCAGGCTCGCCTCACCAGCCGGAATCAGGCCAAGGTTAGCCGGAAAACGGACATTCTTCAGTTCAGCAAGGACGTGTGCCGTGAGTTCGATGTCGTGCAGCAGGGCAAGTGTGGCTGCGTCTTCCGCGAGGGCCGCCGCCATCTCGGCATTCGGCGTCATTCGACCTTGCCCTTCCTGTGCGGCACGAAGGCGATCGACGGCCGGGTGAGTTCGGGATTCGCCATGTTCTTCACCTGCCGCACCGGCTTGTCGTGCGGGCCGATGGCGGTGGTCTTGTGGCTGGCGTTCCAGAGCGATTCGATGGGTCCGATGTCGAGCACGCGCATCATGCAGGCCATGACGCAATAGGGCTTGCGGCCGGCCTCGATCTCATCGACGCACATGTTGCACTTCTGGACGATCTGCTCCTTCGGGTTCCACTGCGGCGCGCCGTAGGGACAAGCCGCCTCGCAGCGGCGGCAGCCGATGCACAGGGTCGAATCGATATCCACGATGCCGTCGGCCTCGCGCTTCCAGATCGCGCCGGTGGGACACGTCGGCAGGCAGGCAGGCTCGGCGCAGTGGTTGCAGGACATGTTCACCTTGTAGGCGAACACATCCGGGTAGTGTCCGCCCTCGACGTACATCACGCGACGGAATCGCGGCCCCGGTGGCAGGCCATTCTTGTCCTTGCAGGCGATCTCGCAGGCGCGGCAGCCGATGCAATCGACGTTGTGATGGATGAAGCCAAGCTGGATTGCCGGCTTCACCGGCTCATAGGTCTGCGCCACCTTACGTTCGAGGGCGACCTTGACCTCTTTCATGTCGAGTTTTTTCGTCATGACGGGATCCTCAGGCGTCGCGCCGGAAAATGTAGGAGCGCGCCGTGGCCTGGCTGTCCCAGCCGGGTCTGTGCTCCAGGGCCGACTTGCGAACGTTCGCCAATATGGTGTTGTAAGCGAAGGCGCCCGCCGGGCTCGGTTCGTCCTTGGTCAGAAAGTCGGGGTTGCCGGACCGATCGATACCTTTCTTGTCGAGATCCATCCATGAACCTTCAAAAATAACCACGACGCCCGGCATGCAACGCTCGGTGACATAGGCCGGAACGACAACGGTACCGCGGTCATTCCAGACCTCGACGATGTCGCCGGTCTTGATGTCCAGCCGCCGCGCGTCGCTGGCGTTGAGGGTCACTTCCTGCTGGTAGGTCTCCCGCAGCCACGGAATGTTGTGGAAAATCGAGTGCGTTCGGTGGCGCGGATGCGGCGTAATCAGATGGAAAGGGTAGTCCTTCACTTTCTTCGTGTCACCAAGCCATTCAAAGGGCTCCACCCATTTCGGGATGGCCGGGATCGGGTAGCCATACTGAGTCTTGGTCCAGTCCTTGACCTGCGCCAGTGTGGTCGAGAAGATTTCGATCTTGCCCGACGGCGTCTCGAAGGGCTCGCCATCCTCGATCTGGGCGCGGAAGGCCACCAGCGGCTTGTCAAACTTGAACTTGTAGACACCGCGGCTCTTGAACTCCTCCCAGCCCATGCTTACGTGTTGATGATCCTGAACCTTCTTCCACCACGCCACAAGATAGGCTTCGTCCACCGCATCCGGATTGTCGAAGTAGCTGCGGTCGGCACGCGGGTTGTAGCGCTTGCCGAGAGTCTTCAGCGAGGGATCGAGCGCTTCCAGGCGATAGGCCAGTTCGGTATAGACCTGCAGGTCTGTCTTCGATTCGCCCATCGGTTCGATGACCTTGGGCCGGTGGATGTAGTAATGGCCCTTGTACCAGGGCAGGGCGACGTCGTGGCGCTCGAAGTGGGTGGCGATCGGCAGCAGAACGTCTGCCCACAAACCCGAAGGTGTGATGGTCGAATCCGAGCAGACCACCAGTTCCAGCTTCTTGATCGCCTCGATTTCCTTGTTGATGTTGGTGAGTTGGTTGAACCAGTCCGAACCGTGCCAGAAGATCGCCTTGATGTTGGGAATCTTGCCATCGAGCGCGTCGTCGCGCGGCCAGCAGCCGATTTCCTCGCGCTTGACGTTGGGATAGTTCAGCACGCAGTGCGCCCAGCGGTCGGACTTGATCGACGCCCACCAGAGGTTGGCGTTTTCGTCATAGGGATAGGCCGCGCTCTCGGCGTGCCAGCCCTTGCCGACACCTTCGGCACAACCGCCAAGGATGCCGATGTTGCCGGTCATCGCCTGCACCGCCGCCGCCATGCGGTTGTACTGCTCACCGTAGGCATTGCGACCGGGCGCCCACGAAGCCTTTAGCGCCGCGGGCTTGGTGCGGGCATACATGTCGGCCAGCTTGACGATGTCCGTCGCCGGCACGCCGCAAATTTTTTCGGCCCACTCGGGTGTCTTGGGAATGCCATCCGACGTACCCAGAATGTAGTCCTTGAAGTTTTCCTGGCCCTTGGCCCAGTCAGGCATCGTGCCCGCGTCCATTCCCTGCACGAACTCATCGATGAACTTCTGGTCCTGCAGATTGTTGGCGAAAATGTAGTGCGCCATGCCGGCCAGCATTGCAGCATCGGTGTTGGGCCGGATCGGGATCCACCACGCGTCGTAGGCGGCAGCGGAATCCGTGTATTGCGGATCGACGACGACGAACTTGCACCCGCGCTGCTTGGCCATGCGCATGTAATAGAACGTGTTGCCACCGTGGAAGGTGTAGGCGGGATTCCAGCCCCACATGATCATCAGCTTGGTGTCGGCAAAGGCATCGTCCTCGTTGCCGTCCTCGATGGTGCCGAAGGTCATGCGAGAACTGAAGGTGGTGCCCTGGTAGCTGGGCACCGACCAGGAGTTGGTGCGGCAGCCGAACATGCCGAGGAAGCGCGCCAGCAGGCCTTCGATCTGGTCGGACTTGTGCAGCACGCCGTAGGAACTGCCGGCATAGGCCTGGTCGAGGATCGCCGTCGGGCCGTACTTCGCCTTTAGCTCGATCATCTTCTTCGCAATGTGGTCGAGCGCTACGTCCCAGGTGACGCGCTTGAACTTGCCCTCGCCGCGCTCGCCGACACGCATCATCGGATAGAGCAGGCGCTCGGGCGAATACAGTCGCGAGCGGTAGGAGCGGCCGCGCAGGCAGGCCCGGAGTTGCGGCTCCTCGAAGGTATCCTTGCCAAAGGCACCGTTTTCCTGGTAGCGGCCGTCGTCGGTCGACAAGCGAACGATGACGTCGCCCTTCTTGTGCGCGACCAGCATGTGGCGCGAACCACAGTTGTGGTCGCAACTGGTCACCACTGTGGTGAGTTGGTCGTCGGTGTAGTGCGGTGCGTAGGCGAAGGCCTGGGCCTCCTTCTTCTGCGTCGCCATCTCGATCAGGCCACCGGCTGCAGACAGGGCGGCGCCGGCCGCCGCCGTCTTGATGAAACTGCGGCGGCCCGGGTTGAGAATGTCCTGCGTCTCGTCGTGAGTCGGTTTCATGGTTCAGTGCCCTGCCGGCGTTGGTTTGGCGGATTGTGTGAGGAAGCGCGTTTCCGAATGGCGAGGACGCAGCCGTGCCCAATCGGGAGTGACGTCAGGCATGCCGGGCCAGGGATTGCGCGCGTAGGGATAACTGATGCGATACCAGGAACGGCCGCCATGACAGCCGTAACAGACGTCAGCGCCGGTCTTGGTGGCTTGCCCGGCTTTCGCCGCCTCTTCGATGGCGTCGGCCTTGAGGTAGCTGACCTGGTGCCGGTTGGTGCGAAAAGCGGCGTGGCAAACGAGGCAGTCGTTCTGGAACATGTCCTTGACCTCGGACCAGGGGCCGGGCAAGCCCATGATCTCCTTGGCCGACATCTGGCCATGGCACTTGAGGCAGGTGGTTTCCGGATTGACCTGCTTGCGCAGGGTGAACCCGGCGTCGGTCTGCGGCGGCGAATCCGCGGCGGCGCCCTGGGCTTCCTCGCGGGGATCATGGCCCTGATGACAGGTATTGCAGCGCAGGTTCATCAGTTGCTTGGCCAGCGGCGTAACAAGGTGCCGCCGATGGAAGCTGTCCTGTTCACCGCTGTACGTGCTGGTGCGCTGGTACCAGGCGAGACTGTCCGCGGCCCTGGCCCCGGCCGGCGAAGCAACGCGCGGCTTGTCTTCCAGCACCTCCTTGTGGCAGGCAAGGCATTGCTCGTCGGTTGCCGAATCGATAGCCGGCTTGAAATGCAGGGGGTCGTAGCTTGCCCTGAACAGCCGTCCGCCAAGGTCGGCGGCATGTTCGCGGTCCGCGGTCTGGCGGATGTCCCGGCCGGCGCCGATACCCCATGCCGAAAGCGCAAGCACGAGGGCGACAAGTATCCACTTGAATGAATTCTGCATGGTGTTATTTGGTCACTTTGGCTTTGGCGGGGGCGTTGTGCCATTGGCGCAGGTCGTAGTAACCCGGCATGCCCGGAAGAGTGAATGGAGTGTACCAGGCACCTTGATGATCAAGGAAAGCCAGGCTCGGCGGCACCGGCGCGGCGATGCCCGTCAATGCTCGTGCCCGCCGGTCGGGATCGGGTGCCAACTCGCGGACGGTCGGCGCACCCGGAGGTCGCTGATGGGGAGCCAGGCCTGCAACAGAACTCACGCCGGGTGGCTCCACGGCCAGGGCGGCGCTGGGCAGGGTGAGGATCAGCACGGCGGTCGCTGCGGCCGTGGGAAACATGCAAGTCATTGAATGCCTCTTGTGAAAAAAATAGGCGCGGATAAAGGGGGAGGAGAAGAGCCCTCCATCCGCGCCGAACTACTCTCTACCTTGCTACCTTACTACCTTGCTTCTGCTACTTCTTGCCTTCCATACCGGACATGCCGCTCATGCCCTTCTGGCCCGACATGCCGGACATACCCTTCTGGCCTTCCATACCTGACATGCCGGACATGCCCTTCTGACCGGACATACCGCTCATGCCCTTCTGGCCTTCCATACCGGACATGCCGGACATACCCTTCTGACCTTCCATGCCGGACATGCCCGACATGCCTTCCTGCTTGGCCTTCTTCTTTTTCTTGCCTTCCATGCCGGACATGCCTTCCATGCCGCTCATGCCCTTCTGACCGGACATACCACTCATGCCCTTCTGGCCTTCCATGCCGGACATGCCAGCCATACCTTTCTGGCCCTCCATACCGGACATGCCGCTCATGCCCTTCTGACCGGACATACCACTCATACCTTTCTGGCCTTCCATGCCGGACATACCTTTCTGTTCGGCAGCAACGGCAACACCGGCGACAGCCAGGGAAAGAACGGAGGCAACAACGATGGATTTCATTTTCATATGCATTCCTCTTCGAAGAGTTGATTTGCAATCACCCGGCCATAAATGGGCCGAAAATTGAGTAGACCGCCTAGGAGTTGGCCCACCAGACACCCTTAATGCACTTTACATGCCAAATTCGAAATATCCGTATAACCAATTGTTATTAAAGACAACATATATTTCTTCAGAACTCATGCCGCAACCATTAACCTGCCATTTTGTCACGATCAAATCCCCGGGCTTCCTCTAACAATATAATTTGTAACGACATTTTGTCATGCCAAAATGTCAGCGCCCGCAGAACCAAAAACTCCACCAGATCCACCGGGATACATGGCGTGCCTTGCTGAAACTGGACTGCAGGACCGGTAGCGTAAGGTTTTTCAGGTTCCGGGCGACAGAGCGTTACACTTCCACGAAATCGAGAGCCTCCATGCTGATCCGTCGCCCCGACGATATTCTCCCCTCCGAAATCACTCCGCGCCCGATGTTCGATCGCCGCCGCGAGTTTTTGCGACTGTCAGCCGGCGCGGCGTTGGCAGGGATCCTGCCCGCCGCCCATGGCGCGCTCGGTTCCGGCCGGGCGAGCATCTACTCGACCAGCGAGGAGCTCACACCGCTCAAGCATGTGACCGGCTACAACAACTTCACCGAATTCGGCTTTGACAAGGACGACCCGGCGCGAACTGCACAGGCACTGCGCACAAGACCTTGGACGCTCAGCATCGAAGGCCTGGTCCGGCAGCCAAAAACGCTGGGCATCGAAGACGTCCTGAAACTGGCGCCACTCGAAGAGCGCATCTACCGCCTGCGGTGCGTCGAGGGCTGGAGCATGGTGATTCCCTGGCTGGGCATTCCGATGTCGACCTTGCTGAAGCAGGTCGAGCCACTCGGCAGTGCGAAGTACGTCGAATTCATCACCGCCGTGCAACCGGAAACAATGCCCGGCGTCAGAACCCGGGTACTCGACTGGCCCTACACCGAGGGCTTGCGCCTGGACGAAGCCATGCACCCGCTGACCATCATGGCCATGGGGCTCTATGGCGACGTGCTGCCGAACCAGAACGGTGCGCCGCTGCGTCTCGTGGTGCCGTGGAAATACGGCTTCAAGAGCGGCAAGTCCATCGTCAGAATTCGCTTCACCGACAGCGAGCCGCGCACCACGTGGATGAAAACCCAGCCGGACGAATACGGCTTTTATTCCAACGTCAACCCCGAGGTCGACCACCGGCGCTGGAGCCAGGCCAACGAACGCCGGCTCGGCGATTTCTTCAAGCGCAAGACCCTGATGTTCAATGGCTACGCCGAACAGGTCGGCCAGCTCTACACCGGGATGGATTTGAGGAAACAGTTTTGAATCTTTCCCTGATCAAGCCGCCGCTGTTTCTCGCCTGCCTCGCGCCGCTCGCCTGGTACGCTTGGGGCGTGCAGACCGACACGCTGGGAGCGAATCCCATCGAAACCGTAACGCGTGGCTTGGGCACCTGGGCACTGAATTTTCTGCTGATCACGCTGGCGGTAACCCCGCTGCGAAAATACTCCGGATGGGCCTGGCTGGGCCGCTTGCGCCGGATGCTGGGACTGTTCGTGTTCTTCTACGCCGTCCTGCACCTGAGCACTTACCTCTGGTTCGACCAGTTCTTCGACTGGCCGGCGATTGCCAAGGACATTCTGAAGCGCCCCTTCATCACCATCGGCATGATCAGCTTTGCGCTGCTGGTGCCGCTCGCGGCCACCTCGAATGCCTTCGCCATCCGCAAACTGGGCGGTCGCCGCTGGCAGGAACTGCATCGCAGCGTCTACGCCATCGGGTTGCTTGCCGTGCTGCACTATTCCTGGATGGTCAAGGCCGACCTCAGCAAGCCGCTTGTCTATGCGCTCCTGGTCGGCATCCTGCTCGGACTGCGGGTCTGGTGGCGGGTTCAGGAGCGCAACCGGCAGCTCGCCGGGGCCTACCTGCCCAAGCCGCTCGGGCGGATCATCCCGCTGATCTTCAAGAAGTAGCCTTCTCCAGGCGAATCAAGCGAAACCAGCCCGAGGCCAGCGCCGCATCGTTGGCCGTCACCCGGACGCCGCCGACCGCTTCCAGCACGTCCTCAAAGACCACATCGAGGCGCGTCGCGACATGACGCGTCAGCGGATTCAGCAGGCGCTTCCAGCCGGATTCACCGCGCCGCAGAAACTTGTCGAAGATCAGCAACTGACCACCCGGCTTCAACACGCGCACCGCCTCGGCCAGACAAAGCGTCGGCGCTGGTACCACGGCGAGAATCAGATGCAGCACCGCCACATCAAAGCTGGCATCGCCAAACGGCAGGCGCTGCACGTCGCCGCGCAAGGGAATGAACTGCAGGTTGGCAGCGCGCGGGCGAGCGCGCAGCAGCATTGCGGCCGTCAAATCGAGTCCGACATACCGATGTTGATCAGGCAGATGTGGCAGATCAAGTCCGGTGCCCACCCCCAGCAGCAGCACATCGCGCGGAGGGAAATGGCTCAGCGCGGAGAGGCTGCGCTTGCGCGCGCCGCGGGTGGCAGCGGTCAGGAATGCGTCATAGAACGGCGCGACCAGCGTGTAGCTGTGCTTGAGGCTCAATGCAGCACTCGGGGCATGGAAACCACGAACTCGGCAATCGGCGCCTCGAACTGCACGCCATCCTCGGCCGTCATCTGGTAACTGCCCTTCATGGTACCCACCGGCGTGGCGAGTTGGCAGCCGCTGGTGTATTCGAAACTCTGGCCGGGCGCCAGCAAGGGCTGGTGGCCGACCACACCAAGCCCGCGGACTTCCTGCACCTTACCCTCGGCGTCGGTGATGATCCAGTGCCGCGAAATCAGTTGTGCCGGGACGTTGCCCGTGTTGCTGATGGTCACCGTGTAGGCGAAGACGTGGCGATTGATCGCCGGATCGGACTGCTCCGTTATATAGTGGGTCGTCACGGCGACCGCGATCTCGTATTTCTTTGCCTCAGCCATGGGCTGGCATTCAACACCAATTGGCACTGCAGAGCAAGATACCGGATGATCGAACCGGCTGGACGATCATTCTTGACCATTGCAGCCGATTCCGCGACACTTCAACTATGCGAGTCAATTAGCCGCCTTCAACTTTGCCCAAACGCGTTTCATGACCCCTCCCGAATCCCGCGCAGCACCGTCAGGTTTTTACGACAGGCTGCGCAACGCCGGCATCGAGCCCGACGACAGCGAAGAACTGCGGCTGAACAAATCGCTGCTGATGCTGGCGACGGGTTTGATCAGCGTGACGATCATGATCTGGGTGACGATCTACTCGTTCCTCGGCCCGACGTTTTCGACCACCCTGCCTTTCGCCTTCCAGATTCTGCTGGCGGGCAACATGCTTTTCTATATCAAGTCGCGGAACTTCGATTTTTTCCGCATCAGCCAGCTGGGATTGTTCCTGTTCCTCCCCTTTGTCGGACATTGGGCCGGCGGTACCATCATTTCCACCAGCGGTGTGCTGCTTTGGGCGCTGCTCGCCCCCGTGGGCGCCCTCCTCTGCGTCGGCGTCAATCAATCGGTCGGCTGGTTCATCGCCTGGGTCACCCTGACGGCCGTGTCCGGCTTGGTCGATTTCTATCTTGCGGATTCGGTGATGTCGAAGGCGTCCAATGTACCGGTACGCACCACGATCACCTTTTTCACCCTGAATTTCATTTCGATATCGGCCATCATTTACGCGCTGCTGCGTATGTCGATCGCCGAAAAGCGCAAGTTTCAGGAGCGCCTCGAAGAAGCCCACCAGCAAGTGCAGATCGAGCAGGAACGCTCCGAGAAGCTTCTGCTCAACATCCTTCCCGGCCCCGTTGCGCAACGTCTGAAGAATTCGAACCAGACCATCGCCGATGGGTTTCCGGATGTGACCGTGATGTTCGCCGACATCGTCAACTTCACGCAGGTGGCGGCAGCGATGTCGCCCTCCCAAGTGTTCGCCATGTTGAACCGGATCTTCTCGGCCTTCGACGAACTGGCCGAACACTACGGGCTGGAAAAGATCAAGACCATAGGCGATGCCTACATGGTCGCCGGAGGCTTGAACGAAGATGTCACGGACTATTCCGCTGCCATCGCCGACATGGCGGTGGCCATGCGCGATCTGCTGCGGCGCGACTTCGCGGTCAACGCCTCCGAACTTGAAGTTCGCATCGGCATCGGTACCGGGCCGATCGTCGCCGGCGTGCTCGGCAAAAAGAAATTCATCTACGACCTCTGGGGCGACACCGTCAACATTGCCAGCCGCATTACCTCGGAAGGTGTGCCCGGCATGATCCAGTGCGACACCACCACCTATCACCGGCTGGCGACAAGCTTCGATTTCCACGAGCCGCAGACCATTTACCTCAAGGGCAAGGGCAACATGACGGTGTATCGCCTGGTCGGCCGAAAGGGCGGCGGCGACGCCGCCGGTACAAGCTAGCTCGCTGCCGCGAGCCGAAAGCAAACCCGGCCGGCTCGATTCTCGATCAGTTCCAGTGAATATCCCGCCGCTTGCGCAAAGCGTGCCGCGTGGTACAGGCCGATTCCGTAGCCACTCTCCGAAGCCACCGGGCCGAGAAACAGGCCCGACGCGATGTCGCCGGCCATGGCCGAACCACTGTCGCAGACGATCAGCCCAAAGCCGGCATCTGCAGACGTCAGTTCCACCTGCATGCGCAAGCCTGGCTCCTGCAAACGTTTCTCGGCAGCGTTGCGGACGAGGTTGTCGACGACACCGGAAAACACTTCCCCAGGAAGCTCGCCGTCAATCGACGCTCCTGCCTTGAACTCGATCCAGTCCATCACCCCCATTCGCTGTCGAACCTCCTGCCACCAGGCCGCCGCAGAGACCCTGCTCGCCGGCGCCAGACTTTGCGGCGCATTCAGTCTGAACAGGGTCTCGGCAAGCCGCCCTGTGATCGCCGGCAACTGCCGCCGCAACAACGACTGATACTCCAGCGATGACTCGGCGCCGGGCTCGAGGCCGGCCGAACAGAGCGCATTCAGCGATTGCAAAAGGTTCTTCACATCGTGTGTGAGCCGCGCTCCGGTTTCATGCACCGCCTGCATGTAGGAAAGCTGCTTGAGGGCCAAAGCACGCTGCTTGTCGGCGTGAAACTCCGCCAACAACTGCGCCAGGAGATTGCAGTGCCAAATCAGGGTAGGCGACAGGGCATGCACCGTGTAGAAAACCAGCATCATGTCGCCGTGGCGAAATTCCCAGCGACGGCCGTCGGTCACGCCAAAGCGCCCGCGGTCCTTTCCGGCGATCCATTCCCCTCCCTTCACCCACGTCAGTCGTGTCGCGACTTCGTCGCACGCCTGTTTAAGGAATTTCTGCGGCTCCTCTTCGCGCTGCGCGAGATTGGCCAGTGCCTGCAACCATTGCTCGACCGGTAATCCGACCGACATCAGGTAGCGCGAAAACAGGGCGCCGATCCCGGAAAACCCCGAATGCGGATTCCACGCCACGCCAAGCAGCAGCAGCATCACCCCCGTCGACATCAGGGCTTGCAGCAGCGCCTCGGTATAAGCGCTGCCCAGCAGCAGCATCGCCGCGAGGCTGCCCAGCATCAGCACCGCCAACAGCAGGAAGACAAACAGGCTGTAGACAAAATCGACCACTTCGCGCGTGCTGTCGGCTTCCTTGCCGGGCGGCAGCAGCGCCATCACCACAAGAAGCAGCGGCAAGCCGACATAACCAACCGACAGAATCGGCCCGGGCGGCTTCGCCATCGGCACCGCCAGCGGTGCCGCCATCAAAAACAGCGCCACCACCAGAAAGGCGAGCGCCATCAAGTAGAACAGCCGGGGCGCGCGCGCACCGAACAGCAGTACCTTGCCCCCGACAATGCCCGCCAGCATCATGATCCACAACAGCAGCATCCAGGCCTTCAGGAAGAGCACGCCGGCCAGGACGACGACGGCCAAACCGAGGACCCAGGTGAGCGACAGACGCTGCTCGGCATGCACAAACGGCTGCCAGAGCATGAACAGGCCCAGATGGACAATGAAGAGCGTCTTGCCAAGCCATGTGTCCGGCCCCTGCAAAAGAACAAAATACAGGGCCAGCAGCAACGCGAGCAGCAATCCTCGCCGCACGACAATCAGTCGCGACGACAGCACTGCAGGAACAGAAGGAATCGGCACGGGATGCGTTTGCCGCCAGGGCGCGGGCCAGAAAAAGAAAACCCATTCTGCCCGACCGGCGAGTTAAGTATCTGCCAAATAGCTGACGAAGCTGTCCAATATTCGACAGATAGTTCTTAAGATAGAAACAATTCCCGCGATAACCGATTGTTTAAACACTGATTGAATCAGTGGTACGATAAATGCTAGAGTTACATCGTCAAACAACCACCCCACAGGGGAGATGATCATGAGAAGCAAACAATCCGGTTTTACCCTCGTCGAAATCGCTATCGTGCTGGTCATTATCGGCCTGCTGCTGGGCGGCGTGCTGAAGGGTCAGGAACTGATCAACAGCGCGAAGGTGAAGAACTTCGCCACCGACTTTCGCAATGTCCCACTGTTCATCTACGGCTACCAAGACAAATTCAGGAAACTCCCGGGTGACATGTCGGCGACCGACCTTGGAGCGTCCATGCCGGGCGTGTGCTTGGCCACCGGTTTGGATTGCCGCGCCGCCGCTACGGTTGGCACAGCAGGTAACGGTATCATCGAAGGCAACTGGTACGACGTTGGCGGCAATACTGTCACCGCTGGGGCAGCAGTCGACAGCGAAGCCGCCAGATTCTGGCAGCATGTCCGGGCTGCTGGATTCGCATCTGGCCCAACCGACTGGGGCAATGCCAACTACCGCCCCCTCAACGCCGACGGGGGAACGATCGGCTTCGAGACGGGCGTTAACATGGCAGTAGTTCCGCCGGTGCCGGCCCCTTTCATCGCGGGGATGACAGGTACCTATTACGTCTGCACGGATGGTATTCTTGGAAAATTTGCCAAACAGCTTGATGCAACGCTTGACAACGACGAGACGAGCACCGGGAGTGTCCGCGCTGTACCCACAGGAAGCGCTCGCGGTGCCGCTGCAACAACAAAAGCACTCATCGTTGATTCCGCAACTTACATCGTTTGCATGGCGCTTTAATCTAGCCAAGCTCCAAGAGCCCGCTTCGGCGAGGAGAGTAATAGGGGACAGACCACGGTTTCGCCCCCTCCCAAAGCCCGCCTTCGGCGGGCTTCTTCATTTCTGCCTGCCGCGCAGCAAAACTTCCTCCCCCGCCGTTACCGCTGCCGCGGTTCCGATCAGCACCACCACGTCGCCTTCGATCAACTCCAGTTGCGGCTCCAGCTTGAGTCCGCGCTGCGTTCGACGCCGGATCGCCGTAACGCCAGCGCCGACTTTTGCCAGGTCGATTTCGCTGACCCGGCGGCCGATGGCCCAAGTGTCGGGCGTCAGTGTCACGGCGTGCAGGCGCGGCTGGTCGGCATCGGCCAGATGGGCGCCGGCATCGGTGGCGCCATGGAAGAATCCGCGCAGCAGTGAGTAATGCTGTTCGCGCATTTCGCGCAGGCGCTTGATCACCTTGTGCATCGGTATGCCGGACAGCGCCAATGCGTGGGTGGCCAGCATCACGCTCGATTCGAGGGCTTCCGGCACGACTTCGGCAGCGCCGGCAGCATAAAGTTTCTCGACGTCGTCCTGCTCCCGGGCGCGCGACACGATGGCGACATCGGGACGCAGTTCCCTGACGCGGTGGATCACCCGCAATGCGGCGTCGATGTCGGCGAAGGTGATGATCACCACGCTGGCGCGTGACAGGCCGGCCGCCAGCAAGGTTTCCTTCTTCGACGAATCGCCGTAGAAGACCGACTCGGCAGCGATGCTGGCTTCGCGCACGCGCTCGGGATCGAGGTCGAGCGCCATGAAGGAAACGCCCTCGGCTTCGAGAAAACGCGCCAGATGCTGGCCGGTGCGCCCGTAGCCGCAGAGAATTGCGTGCTTGTCGGTGGAGAGCGACTGCGCGGCGAGTTGCGTCAGTTGCATCGAGCGCAGCAGCCATTCCGAGGCGACAAAACGAAATACCAGGCGGTCGGAGAAATGCACGATCAGCGGCGCCAGCATCAGGGAAAGCACCAGGGCCGCCAGCACCGGCTGCAGCGTTGCAGTGGTGAGCAGATGTACATCGCTGCTGTGCGAGAGAATGACGAAGCCGAACTCGCCGCCGGCACACAGCCACAGCCCGCTGCGTAGCGCCGTGCCCGGCGAACTTCCCAGCAGCCTTGAGAAGATGCCGACGATCAGCAGCTTGAGCGCCACCAGCGCCACCAGGATGCCGGCCACCAGCGGCCACTGACCGAGGATCTGCGGCACATTGAGGCGCATGCCGATGGCGACGAAAAACAAACCCAGCAGCACGTCGCGGAAGGGTTTGATGTCTTCTTCCACCTGATAGCGGTATTCGGTTTCGCCGATCAGCATGCCGGCCGTGAAGGCGCCCAGCGCCAGCGACAGCCCCGCCAGTTCGGTCAGCCAGGCCAGGCCCAGGGTAATCAGCAGCACATTGAGCATGAACAGCTCGGCTGATTTTCTGCGCGCCACCAGATGAAACCATGCGGATAGGGCCCGCTGCCCGATGAACAGCACCAGCGTCAGCAGCACGGCGGCCTTGAACGCCGCCAGCAGCAGGGCCTCGGCCATCGCCTCGAGCGGCTGCGACAGCGCCGGGATCAGCACCAGCAGCGGCACCACGGCGATGTCCTGGAACAGCAGGACGCCTATCACTTCACGGCCGTGCGGCGCATCCAGTTCGCCGCGCTCGGTCAGCAGCTTGGACAACATTGCGGTTGACGACATCGCCAGCGCACCGCCGAGCGCGATACCGGCAAGCCAGGGAATGCCGGCAAGCCGCGCCAGCAGGGTCGCCACCAGCACGCTCACCAATACCTGGGCCAGACCGAGGCCGAAGACGATGCGCTTCATGCTGTAGAGGCGCGCCAGCGAAAATTCGAGGCCGATGCTGAACATCAGGAACACCACGCCGAATTCGGCCAGATGCCGCGTCTGCTCGGTATCCGGCACCCAGCCCGCAGCATGGGGTCCGAGGGCGGCGCCCACCAACAGGTAGCCCATGATCGGGGGCAGGCCGAGCATGCGGAAGACAACCACGACGACGACCGCGGCGGCGAGCAACAGCAGAATCAGGGGCAGGGTGTCGGTCATGGAACGGGATGTGGGGCGCGGTTGCTATAATTTGGTTCCATCATAAACGCCAGCCCCCGATGAACCAAGCCATTCAGCCTCTCGCTGCTCGCGTTCCCGACAATGCCCGCGTCGTGGCCATGGGCCGCCAGGTGCTCGAGATCGAAGCGGCAGCGGTCGCGGCGCTGGCGCGGCGGATCGGACCGGAGTTTTGCGCCGCCGTCGCATTGATACTGGAGAGCCGCGGCCGCGTCGTCGTCAGTGGTATCGGCAAGTCCGGCCATATTGCCCGCAAGCTGGCGGCCACCTTCGCCAGCACCGGCACCCCGGCTTATTTTGTGCATGCCGCCGAGGCCGTCCATGGCGACCTGGGCATGATCACCCGCGACGACGTCTTGATCGCCATTTCCAATTCTGGCGAGAACGACGAATTGCTGACCATCGTGCCGCTGGTAAAACGACTGGGCGGCAAGCTGATCGCCATCACCGGCAACGAAACTTCGTCGCTGGCACAGGAAGCCGACATCCATCTCGATGCCCGCGTCGATCAGGAAGCCTGCCCGCTGAATCTGGCGCCGACCGCCAGCACCACCGCCGCACTTGCGCTGGGCGATGCCCTGGCCGTCGCCCTGCTCGACGCGCGCGGTTTCGGTGCCGAGGACTTCGCCCGCTCCCATCCCGGCGGCGCGCTGGGCCGCAAGCTGCTCACTCACGTTGCCGATGTCATGCAGATCGATGTGCCGACGCTGGCCGAAAATGAGCTGGTTCCGGTCGCGTTGGCAGCCATGACCAAAGGCGGCATGGGCATGGCGGTGATACTCGATGCCGCAGCGAGCATCACCGGCATCTTTACCGACGGCGACCTGCGTCGCGCCATGGAACGCTTCGGCGACTTGCGTTCGACGCCGGTGTCTGACGTCATGACGCGCAATCCCCGTAGCATCGGGCCGCGGCGCCTCGCCGTCGAAGCGGTGGAGATGATGGAAGCCAACAAGATCAACCAGCTGCTGGTAAAGGATGACGCCGGCGCGCTGTGCGGCGCACTGAACATGCACGACCTGTTCCGGGCGAAAGTCGTCTGATGAACAGCACCGTGACTGCGGCTGCGAACAAAGCTGCCAAACTGGTCCTCATGGGTTTTGACGTGGACGGCGTGCTGACCGATGGCACGCTCTACTTCAGCTCGCAGGGCGACGAAATCAAGGCCTTCTCCAGCCTCGATGGCCATGGCATCAAGATGTTGCAGCGAGCCGGCGTCGAAGTGGCCATCATCAGCGGGCGCAGTTCGCGCGCACTCGAATTGCGCGCCCAGAACCTTGGGGTGAAAGAGCTGCACATGGGCGTCGACGACAAACGCGCGCTGCTGATCGCACTGGCGGCGCAGCGCGGAATCCAACCGGCACAAACCGGCTACATGGGTGACGACGTGGTGGACCTGCCGATCCTGCGCGCCTGCGGTTTTTCCGCAGCGGTAGCCGATGCGCACGGCGAAGTCCTTGCCCGCGTTGATTACGTCGCGACCAAGGGCGGCGGGCGCGGCGCCGTGCGCGAGGTCTGCGACCTGATCATCCGGGCCCAGGGCAAGTGGGATGCAGCCATGGCGGAGTACCTCGCGTGAAAGATCGCGCCGCCTCCCTGTTTCCGCTGGCCATGCTGGTGCTGCTGGCCGCGCTGACCTTCTGGCTCAACCGGGTGATCCAGGGCGACAATCCGCGCGGCCCGCAGCGGCACGATCCCGACTACTGGGTCGAACGCTTCGAGGTGCGCCGCTTCGATGCCGACGGCAAGCTGCAACATACCGTCGTCGCCGACAATCTGCTGCATTACCCCGACGACGACACGACCATCGTCGCGACGCCGCACATCACCTACCATCAACAGCCGCCGACCGAGATATTTGCGCGCATGGCCTACATCGGCAAGGACGGCAAGGAAGTCGATCTGGTCGACAACGTCCGCGTGATTCGCCACAGTGCGGAGACCGGTTCGCCCTCTACCGTGCTTGAAACGAGAACGCTGAAGGTTTTCCCCGATGACGAAAAGGGACACAGCAACGATCCGGTGGTCATTACCCAGGGGAAAAGCATCCTGAATGGCAGCGGACTAGACATTGACAACAGATCTGGCATCTCGGTCCTGCGCGGCCGCGTTACCGGCACCCTCCACCGCAACCGGACCGAGACACCATGAGATATTTTCTTCGACTCGCCGCCATTGCCGGCATTGCCGGCCTCATGCTCGCCGCCACGGCGGCGCGGGCGGAAAAAGCTGACCGCGACAAACCGGTCAATATTGAAGCCGACCGGGTTTCCGTCGATGACGTGAAGAAGGTCCAGGTCTTCGAAGGCAACGTGCAACTGGTCAAGGGCACGTTGATCATCCGTGCCGAGCGCATCGTCGTCACCCAGGACGACGACGGCTATCAACGCGGCGTCGCCACCGGCACCGCCAGCACACCGCCGCGCTTCAAGCAGAAGCGCGAAGGCCAGGACGACTACATCGAGGGCGAGGGCGAGCGCATCGAGCACGATGCCAAGGCCGAGAAGACCGAATTCTTCAATCACGCCTGGGTCAAGAGCGGTCTCGACGAGGTTCGCGGCCAGTTCATTTCGTATGACGCGAGGACTGAGAACTACTTCGTCACCAGCGGCGCCAACGGCACGCGCGCGAAGCCGGGCAGCACCGATCGTGTACGCGCCGTGATCCAGCCGAAGAACAAGGACGCCGCCGCCATGCCGTCTGCATCCGCGCGCCCCGCTGCGGCCATGGCGCCCGTGCTGAAAGGCGCCCAGACCATCGCCACCCCCCGTCAGGAGGCAGCGCAGTGAGTTACGAAAACATCATCGCGGAAACCCGCGGCAAGGTCGGGCTCATCACCCTCAACCGGCCCAAGGCCCTCAACGCCCTCAACGACACGCTGATCGACGAACTCGGCGCCGCGCTCGACAGCTTCGAAGCCGATGCAAACATCGGCTGCATCGTCATCACCGGCTCGGAGAAGGCCTTCGCGGCGGGCGCCGACATCGGCGCCATGGCCGGCTGGAACTTCATGGACGTCTACAAGGCCAATTACATCAGCCGCAACTGGGACCGTATCATCCGCTGCCGCAAGCCGATCATCGCCGCAGTGGCCGGCTTTGCACTGGGCGGCGGCTGCGAACTGGCGATGATGTGCGACATGATCTATGCGGCAGACACAGCCAAATTCGGTCAGCCCGAGATCAAACTCGGCATCCTCCCCGGCGCCGGTGGCACCCAGCGCCTGCCGCGCGCCGTGGGCAAGGCCAAGGCCATGGACATGTGCCTCACCGCCCGCTTCATCGACGCCGAGGAAGCCGAGCGCGCCGGCTTGGTGGCGCGCATCATCGCCGCCGACAAATTGCTGGAGGAAACTCTGGCGGCCGCGACAATCATCGCCGGATTCTCGCTGCCGATCGTGATGATGATCAAGGAATCGGTCAATCGTGCCTACGAATCCAGCCTGCAGGAAGGCCTGCTGTTCGAGCGCCGCACCTTCCATTCGGCCTTTGCCCTGGCCGACCAGAAGGAAGGCATGACGGCCTTCGTCGAAAAGCGCAAGCCCGTTTTCCGCGACAGCTAGATACGCCTTCGCATCGCACCATCCAAGGCCCTTCGGGGCCTTTTCTCATTTAGCAACCTATTGTTTCATTGGATATTCCTGCCGTTGTCAATTTTTTGTTGCATCGCACCAAAAAACTCTTGACATGACGGCTTTCACCCCTATAATACGAACCATGATGCACTGCAACATCGCCCCGGCAAACAGGGGTGAGCAAGACAAATACAAATTTCGCGCACTTTTTTGAGTCCAATTTCAGGAGATAACCATGAACGCCACCACCGAACAATTCGCCAGCGCCAACAAGGCCAACGTAGAAACCCTGCTGACCATCGCCAACACAGCTTTCGCCAGCGCCGAGCGCCTTGCCGCTCTGAACCTCAACACCGCCCGCGCCATGCTGGAAGACAGCGTTGCCAGCGCCAAGGCTCTGCTCGCCGTCAGGGACGTGCAGCAACTGGTTGCCATGCAGACCACGCTGGCTCAGCCCGCCGTTGAGAAGGCTGTTGCCTACTCGCGCAGCGTGTATGAGATCGCCACCCAGACCCAGGAAGAACTGTCGAAGGTTGTTGAAGGCCAGTTCTCCGAAATCAACAAGAATGTTTCGTCCGCCCTCGACAAGGCCGCCAAGAACGCCCCGGCTGGTTCCGATGTCGCCGTGGCCGCCGTGAAGTCGGCGATTGCCGCCGCCAACTCGGCCTACGACAGCATGACCAAGGCTGCCAAGCAAGTCGCCGAAATCGCTGAAGCCAATGTTGCTGCTGCTACCACCGCTACCGTCAAGGCTGTCGGCACCAACGCGCCGAAGGCCAAGAAAGCCGCCTAAGCGACTTTCACAACGTCTCCTCCTCCGGCCCCGCAAAAGGGCTGGTTTCAGACCCGACCCCGCAAGGCGTCGGGTCTTTTTTCGCCGAAAAGTCGGCGATGGTGGAACGGCGATTACAACGAGCGCAGGCGCTCGCCTGCCGCAGCCAGCGTCGCTTCGTTCTTCGCGAAGCAGAAGCGGATCACGCGCTGATCTTCGCCGTCCGGGTTGAAGGCCGAAACGGGAATCGCGGC
>JBIJDI010000144.1:0-6286 GCA_044344235.1 Sulfuritalea sp.
GAAAATGCTGCCGCTGCCCTCGATACTAGTGACGCCGATCCCGCCGTCCATCAGTTCCGCCAGCCGCTTGCAGATCGCCAGGCCGAGGCCGGTGCCGCCAAACTTGCGTGTCATCGAGGCGTCGGCCTGCGAGAAGGGCTTGAACATCAGGGCGATGCCTTCTTCGCTGAGGCCGATGCCGGTGTCCTCGACTTCGATGTTCAGGCAGACGCGCTGAGTGTCGTGGGAAAGCAGGCCGACGCGCAGTTCGACGCGCCCGCTCTCGGTGAACTTGACCGCGTTGGACAGCAGGTTCAGCAGGATCTGTTCCACGCGCAGGCTGTCGCCCAGCAGCACGTCGGGAATCTCCTCGCTGATCTGTTCGACCAGTTGAAGGCCCTTTTCCTGCGCCTTGTAGCTGATCACCGAACGGCTGCGCGTAACCACCTGGCGCAGGCTGAACGAGCGCTTTTCAAAGTCCATGCGTCCGGCGACAATCTTCGACAGGTCGAGCAGATCGTCGATGATGCCGGCCAGCGTCTTGCCGGCGCTGTTGACCTTGTCGAGGTATTCGCGCTGGCGGGCATCGCTGGCAAAGGGGCGCGCCAGGCTCGAAAAGCCGATCACGGCGGACAGCGGTGTACGCAACTCGTGGGTGATGTTGGCGAGGAACTCGTCCTTGGAGCGGTCGGCGAGCCGCGCGGCGGCCAGCGCGTCGTTCAGTTCGACGGTGCGCTGCATCACCAGGTCTTCGAGATGGGTCTGGTGCACTTCCAGTTCCTGCTCGATGCGCTTGCGCTCGGTGACATCCTCCTTCACCGCCACAAAGTGCGTGATCTCCCTGTCCTCGTTGAAGATCGGCGAGATCGACGTCTCTTCCCAGATCAGGTCGCCATTCTTGCAGCGATTGCGCAGGATGCCGTGCCAGGTCTTGCCGGCGAAAATGGTGCGCCAGAGATCTTCATGGGTGGCGCGGGGCGTCTCGTCGGACTTCAGGATGGCCGGCGTTTTGCCGATGGCTTCCTCGCGGCTGTATCCGGTAATCCGGGTGAAGCTCGGGTTGATGTACTCGATCACGCCCATGCGGTTGGTGACGACAATCGAAACCGGGCTCTGCTCCAAGGCTTGTTTCAGCTTGCTGCTTTCTTCTTCTGCGCGACGACGCTCGGAAATATCGGCGTAGATCCAGATGCTGCCCTCGTGGGGATTGGCGGGATCGATGGCACGACCGTTCAGGGCGCCCCAGAACACGCTGCCGTCCTTGTGCCGCAGCATCACTTCGCAACTGTAGTTTTTGCCTTCGCCGACCGACTGGTAGGCGACATCGCCGATGTGGTCGTAGGTTTCGTGTGAGTCGTAGAGCCGTTCGGTGGATTCGCCGACCAGTTCGCCCGGCTCGTAGTGAAAGATTTCCTCCAGGCGGCGGTTGCAGGAAATGATTTTCCGCTGCCTGAGGTAGACGATGCCGACCAGCGCGTTGTTGAGGATGGTTTCGTGCAGCGCCAGCAACTGGCGGGACTGTTCTTCCTGCTGCTTGCGCTCGGTGACGTCCTGAACCGTGCCATGGGAGCGCAGCGGCTTGCCCGTCGCGTCGAACTCCGACAAGCCCTTCTCGTGCACCCACTTGATGCGTCCGTCGCTCATGCGTAGCCGATGGGTGATGTCATACGGTTGGCGCATCACGAGCGAATCGGCGTAGGCCTGGCTCACCGCATCGCGGTCATCCGGATGAATGAGATCGAGAAAGGCGTCGTAGGTGGCGCTGAACCGGTTCGGGTCGATCTCGAACAAATGGAATACTTCATCCGACCAGATCAGGTCGCCGGTGCGTACGTCCAGCGTCCAACTGCCAACGCGGGCGATGCGCTGTGCTTCATTCAGCATTGTTGTGCTGTCGCGCAACGCGTTCTCCGTCTTTCTGCGCTCGGCGATGTCGCGCATGGTGCAGGTGAAGTAGCGGCCGTCCTCGGTTTGCCACAGCGCGATCGAGCGTTCGACGAGAAACTCGCTGCCGTCCTTGCGCAGCCCGATCAGTTCCGCGATGCTGCGGTCCCGGCCGTCCGGGTCGCCGTTCATCAGCCGCTGAAAGCCGGCCATGGCGATCTGGTGGAAGCGCGGCGGAATGATCCGCGTCAGCGGCTGCCCGATGATCTCGGCCTTGTCAAAACCGAACATCCGCGCGGCGGAAGCGTTCCAACTGACTATTTCGCCATCGGCATCGGCGGTGACGATCGCGTCGTAGGCTGTTTCTGTCACGGCGCGGAAGCGCTCTTCCCGCTGGCGCAGGCTATTTGTCAGTCTGGCCTGTGCGGCAAGTCGATGCAGGCGTTGCTGCTGCATCCAGAGGCGGCGCAGCACCCAGCCGATGGCGATGACGGCGGCCACGGCCAGCAGGGCGACCCAGGTGGCGAGTTGCCACAGCGGTGCCATGACCTCGTCGTAATCGAGCTTGGCGATCAGGTGCCAGTCGGTGCCCGCCACCGGTTGAAAGGCCGCCAGAACCTCCACGCCGCGATAGTCCCTGCCGTGAACCGTACCCGCTTTGGCGGTACGAGCGGCGATGGCGGCGGGCAACAAAGGGTCGGCCAGCGGGCGCCGCAGCTTCATGGCGGTGTTCTTTACATGGCGCAATTCGTTGAGGAATACCACCGATTCCCCCTCGCCCCGCACCAGCAGGGTTTCGCCACTGGGGCTGGCCGACGGCCAGGTCAGTATCAGCGGGAAAATGGACGTATCCGGTTCGGTATGCAGCACCAGCGCGCCCACCGCTTGCCTTTGACCGGCCACGGTGCGGTGCAGGGGCACCACGAAGTTGAGCGACGCCAGGCCGTCATGGGTATCCAGATAGAACTCGCTTTGCGTGATTTTCCCGTTGCCAAGCGCTGTGGGCAGCAGCGCCAGCGTCTGCGCGTGGATTTCATGGTTTCCACCGGAGTTCAGCTGCCGTTCGCCTTGCAGGCTGTACAGTGAAACGGAGGAATAGCCATAGGCCAGGCGGATCGCATCGAGCCGCCGCACGATCAATGCCGTTAGCTTCGGATCGGGTCGGCGCTGAATGTCGGCAATGCGCTCGACCAGTTCCTCGTCGGCGGTCAGGGTCGTGCCGTCGCCGCGTCTTTCCTCGAGCCAGGACTCCACCAGTTGTGCCTTGAGCCGGGCCGTGATCTCGAGGCTGGTGTAGGCATCACGCTGCAACTGCGGACCATGGTACTTGATCACCGCCACTACCAGCAGCGGCACCAGCAGCGCCAGCGCGGCCAGCAGCGGCACGGTCCAGCGCGATCTGGTGGGGCGGAAGTATTCTTCCTGCGTGATGGCCGTTGCGTCGGGTTGTGTGATCGCCGTGTCGCCGGCGCCGACTTCTTGCCCGCTCATTTCGGTACCCGCTCCGGCATCACGAATGCTTCAAAGCGGTCCAGCGGCAAGGGCTTGCTGAAGAAATAGCCCTGATAGGCATGGCAGCCCGCTTTGGCCAGAAAGTCCCGCTGCGCGGCTGTTTCCACGCCTTCGGCGATCACGCCCAGCCCCAGGCTCTGCGCCAGTGCGATGACGGTGCGGGCGATGGCCGCATCGTTGGGGTCGCTGAGCACGTCGCGCACGAAGGACTGGTCGATCTTCAACTGGTCCAGCGGCAGGCGTTTCAGGTAGGACAGCGACGAATAGCCGGTGCCGAAGTCGTCCAGCGAGAAGCCCACCCCCTGCGCCTTCAGCGCGAACATCTTTTCGATGATCTGCTCGACGTCATGCACCAGCAGGCTCTCGGTCAGTTCCAGCTTCAGGCGCTGCGGGTTGGCGCCGGTCTTCGCCAGTACGGCCAGCACCTGATCGACGAAGTCGGCCTGGCGGAACTGATGCGCGCTGACATTCACGGAAAGCCCGAGGTGGGCCATCTTCGGTCGGCTCGCCCAAACGGCCAGTTGGCGGCAGGCGGTTTCCAGCACCCAATGACCGAGGGGCAGGATCAGGCCGGTTTCCTCGGCCAGCGGAATGAACTCGGCCGGCGACACCATGCCGCGTTGGGGATGCTGCCAGCGCACCAGGACTTCGGCGCCGGTCATGCGCCCACCTTCCACCTGGGCCTGGTAGTGCAGGAGGAACTGCTGCCCCTGGACCGCAGCGCGCAAATCGCTTTCCAGCGCAGCGCGCCTGGCCACCACGACTTCCATGTCCTGGTCGAAGAAGCGCAGGGCATTGCGCCCGGCTTCCTTTGATTTGTACATGGCGAGGTCGGCCTGCTTCAACAGCACTTCGATCTCTGTCTGCTGCCCGCTGAACAGGGTCACGCCGATGCTCGGCGTGCTGCGACAGACGGCATTCTTGAGCTGATAGGGCTCGTTCAGGGTCGCTATGATTTTTTCGCCGACGGCTTCGGTTTGCGTGGCGGCATCCCGTTCGCTCTTGCTCAGGCTGGCCAGCATTACGACGAATTCATCGCCGCCCAGCCGCGCCACGGTATCGCCGGCCCGCACGCAGGTGCTCAGGCGCTCGGCGACCTGCTTCAGCAGCAGGTCGCCCATGTCGTGGCCGAGGGTGTCGTTGAGCGTCTTGAAATTGTCCAGATCGATGAACAGCAGCGCCGCGTAGCTGCCGCTGCGCGAGCTGGCGGTCATGGTCTGGCGCAGACGATCGAGCAGCAGGATGCGGTTGGGCAGGCCGGTCAGTTGGTCGAAGAAGGCCAGCTCGTTGATCCTGTCTTCCGCCTTCTTGCGTTCGGTGATGTCGTAATGCGAACCGATGTAGTGGGTCACTGTTCCTTGGTCGTCCTTCACCGCCGAGATGGTCAGCCATTTCGGATACTCCGTGCCATCCTTGCGCCGATCCCAGATCTCACCCTGCCATCCGCCGGTGCGGCGGATGGCTTCCCACATGCTGCGATAGAAGTCGGCGTTGTGACGGCCCGAGCTCAGCAGGCGCGGTGTCTGGCCCACGGCTTCCGCGGCCGGATAGCCGGTGATTTCCGTAAAGGCCTTGTTGACCCGCAGGATCACGCTGTCGGTATCGGTGACCATCATGGCTTCCTGCGACTCGAAGGCGGCCGCGGCGATGCGCAGGTCGATCTCGGCCTGTTTGCTGCGGGTGACGTCCTGCACCGTGCCCAGCGAACGCAGCGGCTTGCCGGCCGCGTCGAACTCCGACAGGCATTTTTCGTGCACCCATTTGATGCGGCCGTCGTTCATGCGCAGCCGGTGGGTGATCTCGTAGGGCAGGCGGTTCTGCAACGAATTGGTATAGGCCTGGTTCACCGCATCGCGGTCGTCGGGGTGGATGGCATTGAGGAAGGCTTCGTAGGTGGCGCCGAACTGCGTCTTGTCGATCTCGAACAGGTGGAACACTTCGTCCGACCAGATCAGTTCGCCGCTGAGCAGATCGAGCGTCCAGTTGCCGACCTGAGCGATGCGCTGGGCTTCGTTCAAGTGATCCGTGCTGGCACGCAGCGTCTCCTGGTAGTCCTCGGCGAGGCGCTGCAGGATGCCCTGCCGCCGCTGGTAGAACAGCAGGCTCAGAACGCAGATCAGGGCCACCAGGCCGAACATCCCGCCCTGAATGATAGAGTCGCGCCGCCAGGGGGCGAAGATGGTTTCATAGTCACGCGAAACCGCCACCACCAGCGACTTGTCCATCGACAGGTGGGCGGGCTGGATGGTTCGATAGGCAACCATCCTCTTGTTGCCGGCAATCCGGGCGATGTCCGTGAATACGTTCGACGTCCGGCCGCTGTTGCGATGCCGGGTGAATAGGGTGTCGGGTGTTGCGAGATCGCGGCCGGCGCTGCCCTCTCTCTCCGGAATCATCACGAAGAGTTTGCCGTCGCCATGGACCAGCAGGGTCGCGGTATCGGGCGAGTAGCGGACCGAATCCAGCAGCGTCCCGGCGAAATCCGGATGCAGCGAGGCGTAGATCACCCCGGCAAATTCACCGTCGGGCCCGGAAATGGATCGCGCCAGGGCAATGGCGTAGGTATTCAGCAGGGACTTGATGGGCTCGATCACGTAAAGCGTTTGCGGGGCATTGTTTCTGGCCGCCAGCTGGAACCACTCGCGACGCGCAAGGCTGGAGCCGACAAGTTTCTCGTTGTTGGAAGCGGCTATCGTTCCGTCCGCAGTGACCACCAGCATGGTTCGCACGCTGGGCAGTGTGTCGCCGAAGACTTGCAGTCGGCGCTGGGCCCATAGCTGCCCGTCCTTTCGCGCTTTCCAGAGCGGCAAGTCGTCGCGGACGCTCTCCAGCGCCTTGCTCACTGAAGCAAGCTGCGGCACCAGATTCCTTTCGATCACAGTGGCCTGGCTCGCCAGCCGTGCGCTCTCCT
>JBIJDI010000145.1:0-6275 GCA_044344235.1 Sulfuritalea sp.
TCACCGCAACAAGTGACAAGGGACGAACATGCCTCGCCGGCGTGATGTCCTCAAGTTCGCTGCGGCCAGTCTGACCCTGCTGGTTTCGAGAGTCGGCGCTGGCGCCACGGCGGGCAGCAGCATTCTCGCGGTGCGCGTGTGGCCGGCGCGCGACTACACGCGGGTGACGCTGGAACACGACCAGGCGATCAAGTATTCCCATCTGCTGGTGAAGGATCCGGAACGACTGGTGCTCGACCTCGAAGGCGTCGAGTTCAACTCGGTGCTGCAAACGCTGCCCTCGAAGATTCTCGACTCCGACCCCTACATCAAGCTGATCCGCGCCGGACGCAACAAGCCGGGCGTGGTGCGCCTGGTGATCGAACTCAAGGGAGAGGTGAAGCCGCAGGTGTTTTCGCTGAAGCCGGTGGGCGAGTACGGGCATCGGCTGGTACTGGATATCTATCCGGTGGAGCCGATCGACCCCTTGATGGCGCTGCTGGAAAAAACCGGCGAGCCGCCGCCGAAGGCCGAGCCGAAGCCCGCCGAGCGTGCTCCCGAAAAGCCGACCGAAAAGCCGACCGAGAAGCCCGAGATCGCGCGCCTCGTCACCATCGTGCTCGACCCCGGCCACGGCGGTGAAGATCCCGGCGCGATCGGGCGCGGCGGCAGTTACGAAAAGAACGTCACGCTCTCGGTGGCGCGGCGCCTCAAGGAAAAAATCGATGCGACGCCGAATATGCGTTCGGTGCTGACGCGCGACGGCGACTATTTCATTCCGCTGCAGCAACGCGTCGGCAAGGCGCGCCGGGTGCAGGCCGACCTGTTCGTCTCGGTACATGCCGATGCTTTCATCAAGACCACCGCGCGCGGGTCCAGCGTGTTCGTCCTGTCCGAAACCGGGGCATCGAGCTCGGCCGCACGCTGGCTGGCGAACAAGGAAAACTCGGCCGACCTGGTGGGCGGCGTGAACCTCGGCGCCAAGGACCCCTACCTGGCGCGCACCCTGCTCGATCTGTCACAGACGGCGACCATCAACGACAGCCTCAAGCTGGGCAAAGACGTCCTCGGCGAGCTTGGCCGCATCAATACCCTGCACAAGGGACAGGTGGAACAGGCCGGCTTTGCCGTGCTGAAAGCGCCGGATATTCCCTCGATCCTGATCGAGACCGCCTTCATCTCCAATCCCGAAGAAGAGGCACGCCTCAACGACGAGGTCTATCAAGACCGCATGGCCGATGCGATCCTGAAGGGCATCCGCCGCTACTTCGCGAAAAATCCACCCCTGGCGAAATCCAAGCTGGCGCGGCTGGATTGATATAATCGCCGGCTTTCCCCTGTAGCTTCAATCCCATGCTGGTTTTTCGCGGTGTTCCCGAACGGGCGACGACGTCCACGGTACTGACCATCGGCAACTTCGATGGCGTGCATCGTGGCCATCGTGCGCTGCTGTCTGAATTGACAGCCAAGGCACGCGAACTCGCGTTGCCGGCCACGGTGCTCACCTTCGAACCGCATCCGCGCGAACTGTTCGCACCGGACCAGGCGCCGGCTCGCCTGGCCAGCCTGCGCGACAAGTTCGAACTGCTCGCCGAATGCGGCGTCGACCGCGTGCATGTCTGCCGCTTCACCCGCAAACTGGCGGCGCTCACCGCCGGCGAGTTCATCGAGAACATCCTGGTGCGTGGACTGTCGGTGCGGCACTTGATCATCGGCGACGATTTCCGTTTCGGCAAGGGTCGCGGCGGCGATTTTTCCCTCTTGCAACAGGCTGGCGTGGAGCATCGCTTTGTGGTCGAGGCTATGCACACCGTTGATTTCGGCGGCGTCCGTGTCTCCAGTTCCGCAGTGCGCGAGGCTTTGGCCGCCGGCAATATCGAACATGCCGAGGAACTGCTGGGTCGCGCCTACGTCATCGCGGGCCGCGTCATGGACGGCAGGAAGCTCGGCCGCACCATCGGCTTCCCCACCGCCAACATCCAGGTGCGGCGCAAGCGCCTGCCTCTGTCCGGCGTGTTCGCCGTGACGGTTTCCGGCATCGATGCAGAACCCCTTCCCGGTGCGGCGAACATCGGCGTGCGCCCGACGGTCGCCGAGGGCCTCCAGCCCGTGCTGGAAGTCCATCTGCTGGATTTCGATCGCGACATTTACGGCATGCATGTCGATGTGAACTTCCTGCACAAGCTGCGCGACGAGGCCAAGTTCGAATCCCTCGATGCACTCAAGGCGCAGATCGCCCGCGATATCGTGGCGGTGCGCACCTTCTTCAAAAATCATTCAAATACTGGCACCACTCATGGCTGATTACCGCAAGACTTTGAACATGCCCGACACGCCCTTCCCGATGCGTGGCGACCTCGCCAAGCGCGAGCCGGACTGGATCGCCGCGTGGCAGGAGCAGCGGCTCTACTGGAAAATCCGTGCCGCCGCCAAGGGGCGTCCGCGCTTCGTGCTGCACGACGGCCCGCCCTATGCCAACGGCGACATCCACATCGGTCACGCGGTGAACAAGATCCTCAAGGACATCATCGTCCGCGCCAAGACGCTGGCCGGTTTCGATGCGCCTTACGTGCCGGGCTGGGACTGCCACGGCCTGCCGATCGAGCACCAGATCGAGAAGACCCACGGCAAGCACCTGCCCGCCGACAAGGCGCGCGAGCTGTGCCGCAGCTTTGCCGCCGAACAGGTGGAACGGCAGAAGAAGGATTTCATCCGCCTCGGTGTGCTCGGTGACTGGGACAATCCCTACCTCACCATGGCCTTCCGCAATGAAGCGGACGAGATCCGCGCCGTTGGCGACCTGTACAAAACCGGTTACCTGTTCAAGGGCTTGAAGCCGGTGAATTGGTGCTTCGATTGCGGCTCGGCGCTGGCCGAAGCGGAAGTCGAATACCAGGACAAGAAGTCGCCGGCGATCGACGTCGGCTTCCGTCTCGACGTCGCCGAGCGCGGCCGCGTCGCCCATGCCTTCGGCATTGCAGCGCTGCCCGAGGGCGACTGCTGGACGGTGATCTGGACCACCACGCCGTGGACCATTCCCTCGAACCAGGCACTCAACATGCATCCGGATTTCACCTACGAACTGGTGAAGACGTCGCGCGGCTGCCTGATCCTCGCCGCCGAACTGCGCGGCGCGGCGCTGCAGCGCTTCGGCCTCGAAGGCGAAGTGCTCGGTGCCTGCCAGGGCGCCGCGCTGGCCCAGGTGGTGTTCCGCCATCCTTTCTACGACCGTGCCTCGCCGGTGTATCTGGGCGACTACGTCACGCTCGATGCCGGCACCGGCATCGTCCATAGCGCGCCGGCCTACGGCCTGGAGGACTACGATTCCTGCAAGAAGCACGGCATGCAGAACGACGAAATCCTCACCCCGGTGCAGGGCGACGGCGTGTTCGCCGCGAGCCTGCCCTTCTTCGGCGGCATGTTCGTCTGGAAGGCCAATGCGGTCATCGTCGAAAAGCTGGCCGAGGTCGGCAGCCTGTTTGCCAGCAGCGAGATCGTGCACAGCTACATGCATTGCTGGCGGCACAAGACGCCGATCATTTATCGCGCCACGACGCAGTGGTTCGTGGGCATGAACCGGATTCCCGCGACAGGCGGCGGCACGCTGCGCGACAAGGCGCTCGCTGCCGTCGACGCCACCACCTTTTATCCCGATTGGGGCAAGGCGCGCCTGCACGCGATGATCGCCAATCGGCCCGACTGGTGCGTTTCGCGCCAGCGCAACTGGGGCGTGCCGATCCCCTTCTTCCTGCACAAGGAAACCGGCGAGCCCCATCCGCGCACGCTGGAACTGCTCGAAGCCGTCGCCAAACTGATCGAGCAGCAGGGCATCGACGCCTGGTTCAAACTCGACGCGGCCGAACTGCTCGGCGACGAAGCCAACCAGTACGACAAGATGCGCGATACGCTCGACGTCTGGTTCGATTCCGGCACCACGCATCGAACGGTATTGCGTGGATCGCACGCCGCGGAGCTCAACTACCCGGCCGACCTCTACCTCGAAGGTTCGGACCAGCATCGCGGCTGGTTCCATTCCAGCCTGCTCACCGGCGCCGCCATCGACGGCCGCGCGCCCTACAAGGCGCTGCTGACGCATGGCTTCGTGGTCGACGGCAAGGGCATGAAAATGTCCAAGTCGAAGGGCAACGTGGTCGCGCCGCAGAAAATCTCCGATACGCTGGGCGCCGAAATCCTTCGTTTGTGGGTCGCCAGTACCGACTACTCGGGCGAGCTGTCGATCGACGAGAAGAACATCCTGCCGCGCGTGGTCGAGGTCTATCGCCGGCTGCGCAATACCTTGCGTTTCCTGCTGGCCAACACGGCCGACTTCGACGCTGGAACAAAGATGCTGCCGCCGGCCGAATGGCTGGAAGTGGATCGTTACGCATTGGCGCTGACCCGTCGCCTGCAGGCGCAGTGCACCGCTGACTACGAGCGCTTCGAGTTCCACAAAGTGGTGCAAGCGCTGATGAATTTCTGTTCCGAAGACCTCGGCGCCTTCTACCTCGACATCCTCAAGGACCGGCTGTACACAGCGGCGGAAGACTCCCGCGCGCGTCGTTCGGCGCAAAGCGCGCTGTGGCACATCCTGCAAACCGTGACGCGGCTGATGGCGCCGGTGCTTTCCTTCACCGCCGAGGAAATCTGGACCACGCTGAAACAGGGCGACAGCGTCATGCTGGCCACCTGGCACACGCTGCCGGAGCAGGCTGAAGAATCGGCGCTGGTGACACGGTGGCAAAGCCTGCGCAGCGTGCGCGCCGAGGTTTCACGGGTGCTGGAGGACGTGCGCAGCACCGGTGGCATCGGCTCCTCGCTGCAGGCCGAGGTGAGTCTGCGCGTCGAAGCCGATACCTACGAGCTGCTGGCGTCGCTGGGCGATGACCTCAAGTTCGCCTTCATCTGTTCCAAGGTGACTTTGGAAAAACTCGGCGCTGATGAAACAACTGCGCTACAGGGCGGTCGAGCAAAAGACGCTCTCCTCGCCGTAGCGGATGGTGATACGGCAATCGAGGCCATTCCCAGCACCCACGCCAAGTGCGCCCGCTGCTGGCACTGGCGCGAGGATGTAGGCGCGAATGCCGAACACCCCGAACTGTGCGGACGCTGCACCTCCAATCTGTTCGGCTCCGGCGAGGCACGCGAGTTTGCCTAAGTCGGCGGCAACACTCGGCCGCTGGCTGGCACTGGCACTGCTGGTGCTGGTACTCGACCAGATCAGCAAGGGATGGGTGCTGGCGAACTTTCGCCTGATGGACCGCCAGATCGTGACGTCCTTTTTCAATCTCGTCCTCGTCTTCAATGCCGGCGCGTCGTTCAGCTTTCTCGCCGATGCCGGGGGCTGGCAGAAGTGGTTCTTCGTCGCCCTCGCGCTCGGCATTTCGCTGTGGTTGCTGAGCCTGTTGCGCAAGCATGCGCACGAGCGCCTGATGCCGGCGGCCCTGTCGCTGATCCTCGGCGGCGCAATCGGCAATGTCGTCGACCGCCTGCGCTTCGATGCCGTGGTGGATTTTCTCGATTTTCATCTGGCGGGCTATCATTGGCCGGCCTTCAACGTGGCCGACTCGGCCATTTTCGTCGGCGTGGCGCTGATGCTCTGGCACCAGTTCCGCTACGGCAAGGAAAACGAATGACTGACACCGTTCAGCCCGACAGCTACATCGCCCTGCACTATCGCGTCGCCAACGGTGACGACGTCGAACTGGTCAGCACCTTCGGCGGCGGCCCGGCCACGATGCTGCTCGGCACCGGTGAACTGGCGCCGCCACTGGAGCAATGCCTGATCGGCATCACCCCGGGCGAACGCCACGTGTTCCTGCTCGAACCCGACCAGGCCTTCGGTGCGCACAACCCGGGCCTCGTGCAGCGCGTCGGCGTCGGCGATCTGCCGGCGAACGCCCAACCCGAGCTGCATGGCATGATCGAATTCGCCTCGCCGGCTGGCGACAAGTTCACCGGCGTAGTGCGCGAACTAGACAGCGAGACAGTGCTGGTCGACTTCAATCATCCGCTGGCTGGCAAGTCGATTCGTTTCGAAGTCGAAGTACTGGGGATCATGTGATGGACATCCTGCTCGCCAACCCAAGAGGTTTCTGCGCCGGCGTCGAACGGGCGATCGCCATTGTCGAGCGCGCGCTGGAAAAGTTCGGCGCACCGATCTATGTGCGGCACGAGGTGGTGCACAACCGCTATGTGGTCGACGGTCTCAAGGCCAAGGGTGCCGTGTTCGTCGAAGAACTTTCCGAAGTGCCGGATGGCGCCACGGTGGTGTTCAGCGCGCATGGCGTGCCGTTGTC
>JBIJDI010000147.1:0-6261 GCA_044344235.1 Sulfuritalea sp.
TCGGGGTCCAGCGGCACGGCGCGCGAAGGCAGTCGCAGGGTGCCGGCCGCCGCATCGGCGACGGTGTCCGTCCCCGCGTATTCGGGTGCCACTACCGTGACCCGGATGCCGAGGGCAGCGAGCGTGGTGCGGAAGGTTTGAATCGAAGTGGATACGCCGTTGATGCGCGGGAAATAGACGTCGCTGATCATCAGTACATGCAGCGGTCGGCCCGCACGGGGCGTTACGGCGCGAGTCCCGGCCGGCAGGCCTGGTCCCGAGGCAATCGGGCGCAGGCTCATGCTGCGACGGGTTCTGCGGGCTTGATAAAGTGACGCATGTAACGCGGATTCATGCGCGACATCGGTAGCAGCATCAGCAGGTCGGCGGTGTTGAAGTCGGGATCCCAGGCTGGTTGACCGCAAACCCAGGCGCCGACACGCAGGTAACCCTTGATCAGGGGTGGAATCAGCGCCGGCTGGCCATTGGTGAGCCGTTCGAAGGGCAGCCCATGCTGGGGGAACGTACGGTATTCGGCCGGGGCAATGTGGGCCGCATCCAGTTGGGCGAACAGGTTGGCGGCATTGTGCCCGCCGTCGGCCATGCCGATCGAGGCGCAGCCCATCAGGTATTCGTAGTTGTTGTGCACCATGTATTCGGCGAGTCCGGCCCACAGCAGGGTGATTACCGCGCCGCTGCGATAATCCGGGTGGATGCAGGAGCGGCCGACTTCCACCATGCGGCTGCGCAGGTTTTGCAGCCGGTTGATGCGGAACTCGTTTTCGGAGTAATAGCTGCCGACGCGGCGGGCCGCATCCGGGGACAGGATGCGGTAGGTGCCGACAATGCGGTCGGCATGGCTTTCGCGCACGATCAGGTGCTCGCAAAACGGATCGTAGAGGTCGATGTCGTGGTCCGGCACCTGGGTCGGGACACGGGCACCGAGTTCTTCGACAAACACCTTGTAGCGCAGGCGCTGCGCTTCGCGGACTTCCACTTCGCTGTGGGCCAGCGAAACGGTATAGCCGACGTGCTGGCTGACAGCCTTGTTTTCGATTACTTGTTTTTGCATGGCGTTCTCCATTTGGCTCGTGGGGTTCGCCTGCATTTTCGAAACCCGGCGTTACGGGCTGATTGCCGCTTCGTTACGGAGAGGTTGCGCGGGGGCTTCTGACGGGTTTTGCCCTGTATTCCCTGAAACGAATGCCGGTGACTCAACCTGTCCGCGTGCGATTGCCAGCGCCGTCGCTACCGCCTGGTGGGCACGATGGGCCAGATGACGGCGATCGGGCAGCGGCGGGACGAAACTGGCCGCCAGGGTCACTCGGGCGACCAGTCCGCCGGCCTGCAAAACACGCACCAGGCAGTCGATCAGGCTGATGTCGCCAATGTAGGCGGGTGCTTCGGAGCGAGCCCCGCCGGCATCGTGATAGCTCAGCGCAATGGCATGTACCGGCACGCCGGCGTCGATGGCGCTCTGGAACAGCGCCCCATGGAAAGGCAGCAGCGTGTCGCCCGCCGTGGTGGTTCCTTCAGGAAAGATCGCCAGGCGCAGGCCGGCGTCGAAGGCGTGTCGCATTTGCTGGTGGGTGCGATGGGCCGCCTTGCGGCTGCCGCGTTCGATGAATACGGTGTCGGTTTGGCGGCTGAGCCAGCCGATCAACGGCCACTGCCCCACCTCGCTCTTGGCCACGAAGGCGCAGGGAAGCAGGGCGTTGATGACGAAAATGTCGATGAAAGAGATGTGGTTGCCCACCAGCAGGCCGCCTTCGACGCTGGACAGGCCATCGCCGGATTCGATCCGGATGCCCAGTATTCCAAGAAGCTGCCGCGACCAGACTCGTTTGAGCTGCTGTCGCCAGCGAGCCCCGCCCAGGCGGAACAACGCAGCCGTCTGGAACGCGCCGAACAGGAGATGCAGTCCGACCAGGAGCAGCCGAACGCGGGCAGCGAGCGTAGTCATCAGGGAAGGATAGGGGGGCTCCGTTACAGGCCGATGACCCTTGCCGGCAAATAAATCGAATCCGGCGTCAGGTTTCACGGCTTTGTAACATTCGCTGCCTAGACTGCGGGCTTCTTATATCGCACCGCACAAAGGAGTCTGTTGATGAAATCCCTGAAAATTGCCGCTGTCGTGGCCGGTGCTTTTGCCTCGGCGAGCGTTTTTGCCCAGGCACTGGTCAAGATCGATGGTTCCTCGACCGTCTATCCGATCACCGAGGCCGTGGCCGAAGAATTCCAGAAGTCGAAGAAGAACACAGTCCGCGTCACCGTCGGCATTTCCGGTACGGGCGGCGGCTTCAAGAAGTTCTGCCGTGGCGAAACCGATATTTCCGACGCCTCGCGCCCGATCCTGAAGAAGGAAATGGACGACTGCAAGGCGGCCGGCATCAAGTATGTCGAGTTGCCGATCGCCTTTGACGCGCTGACCGTGGTGGTCAATCCGAAGAACACCTTCATCAAGCAACTTACCGTCGCCGAACTCAAGATGATGTGGGAGCCGTCGGCCCAGGGCAAGATCACCAAGTGGAACCAGATCAACCCGGCCTGGCCCGATGCCCCGCTCAAGCTCTTCGGCCCCGGCGCCGATTCGGGCACCTTCGATTACTTCACCGAGGCCGTCAATGGCAAGTCGAAGTCCAGTCGCGGCGATTTCACCGCCTCGGAAGACGACAACGTGCTGGTGCAGGGCGTTTCGCGCGACAACAACGCGCTGGGCTTCTTCGGCTTCGCCTATTACGACGAAAACAAGGGCAAGCTCAGGGCCGTGCCGATCGTCAACCCCAAGGGCAAGGCCGTGACGCCGTCGATCGATGCCGTGATGGCCGGCGAATATGAGCCGCTGGCGCGTCCGATTTTCATCTACGTCAGCGCCAAGGCGATCGATCGTCCCGAGGTCAAGGAGTTCGTCGAGTTCTACCTCAAGCACGGCGGCAAGCTGGCCAAGGAAGTCAAGTACGTGCCGCTGGGCGACGCCGACTACAAGCACGCGCTGGACAATTTCAGCAAGAAGAAGACCGGCACCGGATTTGGCGGCGTCGCCGAAGTCGGCGTCAAGGTCTCCGACCTGTTGAAGCGTAATCCGGTAGAGTAATACGCAGGCACAGACAGGACCGTCGCCGCGATCAGGCTGCGACGGTCCTGATCGTGTAGATCCTGTAACGAACGCCCCTCTCAATCGACTGTTTCCAGACTCCAGCAATGACAGCCAGTGCATCCATGCCTATCCATCCGACGCCAGTTGCGTCCCTCGGCAGCGGCGTCAGCGACCGGCTGAGCAAGAAGGCCTCGCGTCACGTCAAGGAACGCATCATCGAGGCGCTGTTGTTCAGTGCCGCGGCGTTCTCGGTGTTTGTCACCGTCGCCATCGTTTACGTGCTGGTCAAGGAATCCTGGGTATTCTTTGAAACGGTGCCGCTTTCCGATTTCCTGTTCGACACGCAATGGACGCCGCTGTTTGACGACGCGCACTACGGCATCATGGTGCTGCTCTCAGGCACCCTGACCAGTTCCGCCGTGGCCCTGCTGGTGGCGATTCCGCTGGGCACCATCATCGCGCTCTACCTGTCCGAATTCGCCGGCTTCAAGGTGCGCGAGATTGCCAAGCCCTTCCTCGAACTGCTGGGCGGCGTGCCGACCATCGTCTATGGCTACTTCGCCCTGACTTTTTTGACGCCCATACTGCAAAAAATCTATCCCGACCTGCCCGGCTTCAACCTGCTGTCGGCCGGCCTTGTGATGGGGATCATGATCATTCCCTACGTCGCTTCGCTCTCGGAAGATGCCATGCGCGCCGTGCCCATGGCGCTGCGCGAGGGTTCCTACGCGATGGGTGCGACGCGCCTGCAGACCGCGCTTTGGGTGGTGACGCCGGCGGCGACCTCGGGCATTGCCTCGGCCTACATCCTCGGTATCTCCCGCGCCGTCGGCGAGACGATGATTCTCGCTGTGGCGGCCGGCATGCAGCCCAACCTGACCTTCAATCCCACCGAGCCGGGCGCAACCATCACTTCCTACATCGTGCAGGTGGCGCTGGGCGACCTGCCGCACGGCTCGATCGGCTACCAGACCATTTTTGCCGCCGGCTTGACCCTGTTGCTGATGACACTGGCCTTCAACCTGCTCGGCTACTGGCTACGCAAGCGCTTCCGCGAGGTCTATTGAAATGATGAAAGCTGCCGACCTCGCTGCCATTCGCGCCATCATCACGCGGGCCAAGCGCTGGGACCTGTTCTTCTCCGTGCTCGGCATCCTGTCGCTGATGGTCGGCGTGCTGACCTTTACGGTGCTCTTCGTCGACATGGCGATCCAGGGCGTGCCGCGACTGAATCTGGATTTCTTCACCTCCTTTCCCTCGCGCAAGGCAGCCAATGCGGGTATTCTGTCCGCATGGGTCGGCACCGTGCTGGTGATGCTGCTGACCGCCCTGGCGGCTGTGCCGCTGGGCGTCGCCGCCGGCGTTTATCTCGAGGAATATGCGCCGAAGAACTGGATGACGGACATCATCGAGATCAACATCAGCAACCTGGCCGGCATCCCGTCGATCGTCTATGGCCTGCTGGCGCTTGGGCTGTTCGTGTATTACTTCGGCTTCGGCCAGAGCATCCTCTCCGCCGGCCTCACGCTGGCGCTGCTGATCCTGCCGGTGATCATCGTCGCCACGCGCGAGGCGATCCGCGCCATTCCGCAGTCGATCCACGAAGGCTCCTACGCCTGCGGCGCCACCACCTGGCAGACCGTCAGCGACCATATCCTGCCGTACTCATCGGCCGGCATCCTCACCGGCGTCATCATCGGCATGGCACGCGCCATCGGTGAGACGGCCCCCATCATCACCATCGGCGCCCTGACCTTCATTGCCTTCCTGCCGACGGCACCCTTCGCCGGGGAGCCACCGGCCGGCCTGTTCGACTGGATCTTCGCCCCCTTCACGGTGATGCCGATCCAGATGTTCAACTGGACCTCGCGGCCCGAAGCGGCATTCACCGTCAATGCGGCGGCGGCGGGCTTCGTCCTCGTCTTCATGACCCTGGCCATGAACGGCCTGGCCATCTACGTGCGCTATCGTTTGCGCAAAAACATCAAGTGGTGAGCACAATGCAAATACCAGTTGGATACGAGGCGGGCGTCGAGGGCGCCGTGCTCAAGGCCGATGTACGCGACCTCGACTTCTATTACGGCGCCTTCCATGCGCTGAAACGGGTTTCCATGCCGATTCATGACCATCAGGTCACGGCGCTGATCGGCCCCTCGGGTTGCGGCAAGTCCACGCTGCTGCGCTGCTTCAACCGCATGCACGACCTGTACCCGGGCAACCGCTATGCCGGCGGTGGCATCGTGCTGTATCCGGACGATACCAATCTCCTGTCACCCGACGTCGATCCGATCGAAGTGCGGATGCGCATCAGCATGGTGTTCCAGAAGCCGAACCCCTTTCCCAAGTCGATTTTTGAAAACGTCGCCTACAGCCTCCGCGTGCGTGGCATGAGCAACAAGAACGAGCTTGCCGATCGCGTCGAGGCGGCACTGAAGGGTGCAGCGCTATGGAACGAGGTCAGCAATCGCCTGAGCGAACTTGGCGCCAACCTCTCCGGGGGACAGCAGCAACGCCTGTGCATTGCCCGTGCGCTGGCCTCCGATCCCGAGATCATCCTGTTCGACGAGCCGACGTCGGCCCTCGATCCCATCGCCACCGCCAGCATCGAAGAACTGATCATCGAGCTGAAGGAAAAGGTCACCATCCTCATCGTCACCCACAACATGCAGCAGGCGGCACGTATCTCGGACTACACCGCCTACATGTATCTGGGCGAGATGGTCGAGTTCGGCGTCACCGACCAGATCTTCATCAAGCCGCAGAAGAAGGCGACGGAAGACTACATTACGGGCCGCTTCGGCTGAGCCTCAAGAGTCGGCGCTGACGGTACGGCGCTCAGCGGCCGCCGCAGACTGCGGCCGGGGCGACCGGCGCCTGCATCGCCTCGCTCGGTGACAGCGACTCCAGAAAAGTCACCAGATCCGAGCTCTCTGCCTCGCTCAGCCTGAGCGGCTTGAGGATGCGCTCGCCGTCGGCGTGCAGCCGATCTTCATCGAGTTCCGAGTAATGCCGCACCACGTCGCGCAGCGTGGCGAGGCTGCCGTTGTGCATGTAGGGCGCGGTGAGCTTCAGGTTGCGCAGGCTCGGTACCTTGAATTCGCCAAAATTTCGATGCTCGGGCCGCAGGAATTTTGTACCTGTCGCGTTGCCGCGCGTCGCGTCGTCGTTATACGTGCCGAGCAGGT
>JBIJDI010000148.1:0-6253 GCA_044344235.1 Sulfuritalea sp.
TGTAAATAGGGGATGTAATGGTAGCGTATATTTCCGCCTTCTAAGCCGGTGGTAGGGGGTTCGAGTCCCTCCGGGCGGACCAAGATCAGCAGCCTGTCGGTACCGGGCTTGATGGTTCCTGAAATTCCGCCGGAATCGTGCGGATCAAGGTGGAGCAAGAGTGACTCGATGAAAACAACCCGATTTACTGGCACAGCAGATGCCAAAGCCAGGCTGGGGCAGGAGATTGGTCTCAGCGACTGGTTGCTTATAGATCAGGAGCGCGTCAATGCCTTCGCCGATGTCACGGGCGATCAGCAATGGATTCATGTCGATGTCGAGCGGGCGAAGCGCGAGTCGCCTTTTGGCGGCCCGATTGCCCATGGCTACCTTACCTTGTCGCTGCTGGCAAAGTTTGCGCAGGAATGCATTGCGGTCGATGGGATCAAGCTTGCAGTGAATTACGGTCTCAATCGCGTGCGTTTCGCCTCGCCGGTGAAAGTCGGCAGCCGCGTGCGTGCGAGATTCGTGCTTGCAGAAGTCGACGATATTCCTGGCGGCGCGCAACTGGTCTGGCAGGCGGTGATCGAGATCGAAGGGGGCGACAAGCCTGCCTGCGCGGCTGAGATGGTTACGCGCTGGTATTTCTAGCCTGTCTTGCGGTTTGCCTGGCGGCTACGGTCATCATGAGGGTTCCCACCTACGTCTGCGTCACTCGGCACGGCGAAACCGACTGGAACATCGCCGGGATCCTGCAGGGCTGGACCGACGTTCCAATCAACGATCAGGGGCGGCGGCAAGCCTACGAGCTGGTCGGCAACTTCTCGCATTCGAAGTTCTCGAAGATCTACACGAGCCCCTTGATCCGTTCGCTCGAAACCGCAGAAATCATTGCCCGGTCGCTTCGACTGGATCCGCCCGAGTGTCACGATGGCTTGAAAGAGAGGAATTTCGGCGTCTATCAGGGAATTCCGAAGTCGGAACTGGCGGACCTGAATCCGGTGGTGCTGCAGCAGATCCTCAAGCGGAATCCGGCGACGGATTTCGAGCAGGGCGAGTCGATGGATGAATTCGCCGATCGAGTGCTCGACGCCATCATCAGTATCGCCCAGCCGAATGCCGGCAAGCGCATTCTTGCGGTCACCCACGGCTGGGCAATGGATGTGATCACCCGGCACATCGCCAGCCGGCCGCGCAGCACCATCCTGAACATGAAGCGCAGGAATGGCGAATGCTTGTGGCTCGAGGTTCAGGAGCAGTCGATTCGTGCCGTGTGAAGTGCCCGGTACATAAACAAAACTCGCCGGAAGGCGCGCTGTTGCTGGGTGTCCGGCGGGGTGCGCAGTTCACCGCGAACCCGTCTCAGCATTAAATTCCCGATAGCAGCGAATATTGCAGCGAAATCCGACGACTGCTATCCGGTAATGGTGTTCTTCGCCATGGCTAGACCTAAAATATGGGCATGACAGCGAACAAGACGAACGAAGCGATTGAGGCCGATGCGGCCGATTTGATCAGGGAACCGAGACTCTGGTGCAACAACGGCTGGACAGCGCGAGTCGTCAAGAACGAAGACGACGAGGGATGGGCCGTTGAGATGATTGTGGACGGGGAGTCCGAGCCTGCCTTGGTTGGCCCTTGGACGATGGGGCGTGACAAGAAGAATCCGAAGCCGCTTGATACCTCGGCGTTCAACACCCTTGTCAAGACCGCCAGCGAATTCCGGCAGCGCCAAGTTCAACAACTTCATGCGGCGCTCCACCAAAACATCACGATCAACGGTCAATCCGGGCGAATCAGTATCACTCTCGATATCGTACCGGACGAAGATGATCCGCATGCGCTGCTGACCGCCCACGATGCAGCCGACGAGGAACTTGCCCAAGTCCGGGTGGGTAGCGGATTCAAGCTCAACAAAGCCAGTGCAACCGCCTGGATTGATGCTGGCTTTCGAAAACCGGGATGAGGGTCTTGCGGCACTGTCGGCCAGGATGCGCATCACGTTGAGGGTCTATGGATAAGGACCAGGCGATACGTAAGGCGCAAAAGCTGATGGCCGTTGCCATGGACGGCCGCGGCAATGACAACGAAGCCGAACGCGCTCTGGCCCAGGCTGAAACACTCATCCGGAAATCCGGCATCGAGCAGGCCGAAATAGCCAGCACAAAGGCCTCGGTCGATTTCGATTGGGCCGACGCCTTTCACCCCTACGGCCCGCCGAAAAATCCGGCCAAAAGCTGCCCAAAGTGGTTTCAATTCATCAGTACCGGCGTCGCCAATTTCACGGATACCATCGTGCGCATGCATTACGATCCAACACAGGGCTATGGCGTTGGATTCTATGGTGACCGGGCTGACACCCTTTTTGCCCGGTGGCTGGTCGGCTATCTCAAGGCCAACGTTTGGGATGCCTTGAACGTCGCGCATAGGCAGCACCCTGAATGGAGCAGGAGCGACATGGAGGATTTTCGCAAGGCAATGGCGGCGCGCCTTTCTTCCAGAATGCGTGACTTGCGCCGGGAGCGTGATGCCGAATTCGCTGCTGCCGCCAATAGTCAGGGGACTGGCACGGCGCTTGTGCTCGTCACTGACAAGCTTGCGAGGCGCGATGCGGAATTCGGTTCCCCGAAATACAAGCACTCACGCATTGTCCTGCGCGATCAGATCGCAGCGCACAAGGGCAGCTTGGCAGGGGAGCAGGTCGGTTTCGCCAAACCGATCCAAGGCGGCATGGGACAGTCCGTCGCCGAAGGCAATTGATATGAGTAACTTGTTCAGCTAAGGAACCAACGCTTCATGGAGGCGTACTACCTTATCCCTGGGGCTTAACGACGGGCCCGACAACGCCCTGCAAGTTTGATACGAGCGCCTTGCGATACTCCGAGACATAAAACTCGACGGCGGCCGCCTGATCTTCGTCTGTACCGCCGTTGGAAATGAAGTTGAAGGCGTTATAGCGACCGGCGGCGAAAAGAATCGCAGCACTTGCCTCGCCGCCCTTTTCATCTTCGGCCAGCCGATTGGCCAGGTGAATGAACTCGTCCACGAGCTTGAGGAATTCCGGGGCGTAGGCCATAGCGTTCTTTCGATTGGGTTACGGACAGGCCGGACCACATCTATCGCCCGGCCAACAACCTCTCTGCATTGAGTCTGGATTTTACGCGTGCCTGATTCTCTGACGAGTTGATGGCAGAGACGGCTTTGCCAAAAGCATCGCGCTGTGCGCTGCTCTTCTTCGTCGCCTGGATTGATTGAATGCAGCGCCACTTCTTGCCACCCTTGGTTTCGATCTGACGCATTTCCGGGCGCGGATGATGTCGGGCGCAGTGGTAGCAGTAGATGGTTTCGGACGAGGGCATGATGGTGTCAATAGAACGCAGAGTAAGACCGATAGAAACTAGAAACCCGTAAAGCCGGTGGCAGTACGGGTCTGTGTGCGATTGATGGCGGAGAGGGAGGGATTCGAACCCTCGTTAGGATATTATCCTAAACACGCTTTCCAGGCGTGCGACTTAAACCGCTCATCCACCTCTCCGCATAGCTGCTGATCACTGGTGCTTCAGCAGGGCGCGAATTTTAACAGATCATCCCTCGCTGTGCCGCAGCGACAGGTCGATGGCGTGGACATTCTTGGTCAGGCTGCCTACGGAAATGCGGTCGACGCCGGTTTCGGCGATGGCACGCACGGTTTCCAGACGAACGCCTCCCGAGGCTTCGAGTTCGGCGCGTCCGGCGGTGAGGCCGACGGCATGGCGCATCTGCTCCAAATCCATGTTGTCGAGCAGGATCATGGTGGCACCGGCATCCAGCGCCTCGGCGAGTTGTTCCATGGTTTCCACTTCGATCTGGATGAAGACATCGCCGCGGCCGATGGCTCGCGCCTGCGTCAGCGCGGCGGAAACGCCGCCGGCGGCCATGATGTGGTTTTCCTTGATCAGGATGCCGTCATAGAGACCGAGGCGGTGGTTGCTGCCGCCTCCGCAGGTGACGGCATATTTTTGCGCCAGGCGCAGGCCGGGCAGGGTCTTGCGCGTGTCGACGATGCGGGCGCCGGTGCCGGCGACGGCATCGACGTAACGGCGCGTCGCGGTGGCGGTGGCGGAGAGCAGTTGCAGGAAGTTGAGCGCGGCGCGTTCCGCCGTCAGCAGGGCGCGGGTGCTGGCTTCGATCTCACACAGCGTCTGGCCGGCGGCAATCAACTCGCCGTCGCGCGCATGCCAGCGGATGACCGTCAGCGGATCGAGGCGCCGGAAGCAGGAGTCGAACCACGCGATGCCCGCGAGTACGGCATCTTCGCGACTGACCACGGTGCCCTGCGAACGTCGTGTGGCGGAGGTGAGCAGTGCGGTCAGATCGCCGCCACCGATGTCCTCGACCAGTGCGGCGAGTACGTTGCGCTGTACCTCGGCGGCGAGTTGCAGAGGGAGTTCCATGATATGTTGATGTCTGAAGTATTGGTTCGATTGATTCTAGCACTGGAGGTATCACCTCATGCTCGGCGTGTTCTCCGTCAGTCTCGGTGTTCTGCTTGCGCTTTCTCTCGCTCTTGTGATCGTCTATTTTTACCTCAAGGACATCACACAGAAGAAGCACTCGATCCTGCGAAACTACCCGCTGATAGGGCGTTTTCGCTACTTCTTCGAACAACTCGGCGAATATTTCCGGCAGTACTTTTTCCTCGGCGATCGCGACGAGCGTCCTTTCAATCGATCGACGCGTTCGTGGGTCTACCGCATGGCGAAGAACGAGGGCGGCGTGCTCGGCTTCGGCTCGACCTACAACCTGCATGAGGCGGGCGCGCTGATTTTCGTCAATGCGCCATTTTCAGTATTGGAGGACGACCGCTTGCCGACGCCGCCGCTGCCGATCGGGGAGGGCTATTGCGCCAAGCCTTTTGTCGCGCGCTCGATCGTCAATGTCAGCGGCATGAGCTTCGGCGCAATCTCGAAACCGGCGGTGCAGTCGCTGTCGCGCGGCGCGGCGAAAGCGGGTTGCTGGATCGATACGGGGGAGGGCGGCTTGTCGCCCTACCATCTGGAGGGTGGCTGTGACGTCATCATGCAGATCGGCACGGCGAAGTATGGTGTGCGCGATGAAAACGGACACCTGTCGGACCAGAAGCTGCGCGAGATCGCCGCACACGAGTCGGTGCGCGCCTTCGAGATCAAGCTGTCACAGGGCGCCAAGCCGGGCAAGGGCGGCGTGTTGCCGGGCGGCAAGGTGACGGCGGAGATCGCCCGCATTCGCGGTATTCCGGAAGGCATGGATTCGCTGTCGCCGAATCGTCATCCTGAAATCACCAACATGGACCAGTTGCTCGACATGGTGCTGCGCGTGCGCGAGGTGACCGGCAAGCCGGTCGGCCTCAAGACGGCCATCGGCGGGTGGCAGTTCATGAACCTGCTGACCGAGGCTGTGGCCCGGCGCGGCGTGGCGGATGCGCCGGATTTCATCGCCGTCGATGGTGGCGAAGGCGGTTCGGGTGCCGCGCCGCAGGCATTGGCCGATCACATGTCGCTGTCGATCGAAGAAGCGCTGCCACGCGTGGTGGATGCCTTGATCGAGGCGGGAATCAAGGAGCGGGTGAAGGTCATGGCGGCGGGACAACTGGTGACCTCGGCGCGTGCGGCATGGGCGCTCGCCTGCGGTGCCGATTTCGTGAACAGCGCGCGCGGCTTCATGTTCGCGCTGGGCTGCATCCAGGCGCTGCGCTGCCACACCAATACCTGTCCGACCGGGATCACGACGCACAACCCGCGACTGCAGCGCGGCCTGGTGGTGGAAGAAAAGTTTGAACGGGTGGCGAACTACTGCCTGAACATGAACAAGGAAATCGACATGATCGCGCACAGTTGCGGCCTGCACCACGCCCGCGAATTTCGCCGCGAGCATGTGCGCATCGTTCAGGCCGACGGCCGCAGCACGGCACTCAACATGTTGTATCCCTATCCTTTGCAGCGGCTGCCTGCCTGAACCTTTCCGAGAGTGCGATCGACAGGCTGCTGATGGCGATCACCGCCATGCCGGCGATCGAAAGCAGATCGGGCAGGTGGTCGTAGAACATCCCGCCGAGCAGCGTGGCCCATATCAGTTGGGCATACAGGAAGGGCGAGAGGAAGGACGCCGCCGCGTAACGAAAGGCACGGGTCAGCAGCAGGTGGCCGGTACCGCCGTAGATGCCGAGCGATGCGATCAGTGCCGCATCGGTCCAGTCCGGCATCGGCCCGCCCCAGTAGAGCGGCGCCGCCAGCGTCATCGATACCGTGCCCACCAG
>JBIJDI010000149.1:0-6249 GCA_044344235.1 Sulfuritalea sp.
ACGATGGATTCCCGCGGCGAAAACCTAGCGGGCGCCATGGGCACTCTCCGCGCGCGGATCGCTGTCCGCCTTCAGCGTGGCTGGCGCCGGGGCATCGACCAGGTTGCGGATCGGCCAGGCCGTCTTGGCGCCAGCGACTATCTCGCGCGCATCGGCTGCCACCGCACCGCCATCGCGCAGGAGCGGCGGCACGCTGGTCTCGGCCTCCGCCGTGATCTTCTCAACATGATCGACCACCTTCTGGGTGCGATCGAGCAGCACGGGCAAGCGGCTGTTGGCGGTTTCCAGCGTACGGCCGACCAGCGTCAGATCTTCCTCCGCCTTGCCCAGCACGCGCGTGGCCGCGGTGCCGACGCCCGCGACCTGGCGGTTGCCGGTGTCGAGCAGCGTGTGCAGCGCGCCGGTAGTTTCGCGCACCTGCTGGAGCGTGGCCGGCAGCCCCTGTTGCGCGTCGGCGAGAGTGCCGGTGATGGTCTTGACGTCCTTCAGGATCGGCGCGATCTGTTCGCGCAACTGGCCGGCCATCGCGGTCAGGCTCTCGCCGCGCGAGAAGGCCAGCTTGGCCTGGTCGGCGGCCAGCTTGCTGCGATCCGGGCCGGGCACGATTTCCAGCGTTGCGGCGCCGATCAGCGCCTCCTTGCGCAGCTCGACCACGGCATCGCGGGTGACGAAGCGCATCTTGTCGGCGTCGATCTCGAGGGCCACTTCAACCTGGCCATCGGGCCGCAGTGTCACGCCGACCGCTGAGCCGACGCGAAAGCCGGCGATCTTTACCGCCTGGCCCTTGCTGATGTCCTGCGCCGAGTCGGTGACGAAGCCCAGCGTCGCGGTCTGGCGGAACAGGCCCTGGCGCACGAGGATGGCGGCAATCACGGCGATCACCGCGAGCAGGCCGAACAGCAGAAAGCGGCGCGTGCCGCGTTGCAAAGCTTCGGCCTCGCGGTCCTGGGCAATCAGCATGGACATGTGCTCACCTCCAGTTCCAGGCGACTCATGCAATCCGGCACGGAGGGAAGTTCATGTGCATCGATATCGACAAACAGGGTCGGACGGAAGGGATGGAAGTCATGATAAACAGCTTCAAGGGTGATTATTGCCTCGGCCTGCCGGCGCGACAGGCCGCCGAATACGCGGTCGAGCACCAGCAGTTCCGGCGGGCGCAGCAGGTTGCGCACGAAACCGATCAGCCAGCGTTCGCTGCGTTCGAGGCTCATCGGCCGTTCGCGGCCAATGCTCTGGATGCGTTCTTCGGGCAGCCCGCAAAGCCGGAAAGCCAGTTGCAGGGCGTGCTGCCATTCGCCGGCGTCGTCGTCCTGCGGGTCGGCGCCGTAGCGCAAGGCCAGCGCAAAGTTCTCGGCGACCGTCATGGCCCCCAGCAGGCCGCCATTGGCCGGCAGGACGCCGACACCGGGGCAGGCTTCGAACGCCGCGACGACTTCGCCGACGGTGGCGGCATCGGGCGCAACAATGCGATGGCGGCCGCCCTGATCGAGCGGGATCGCCAGACGGCGCTCGCCATCGCCGGACAGCACCAGCGTTCGCTGTTCGAGGTGGACGCTCAGTGGCATCAGCGCACTTCTTCCACCGTCAGCAGGGCCGCTCCGTAGCCCGTTGAACACCGCTTCTTGATGGCGATGTTGCGCAGCGACGTCTTGTCGGAACATTCCTCCGCGGCCGGCTTGGCTGCGCCGGCGGTGACGAGCTGGATGTCCTTGGCGGCAACCGCCTCGACCACCGAAAACGGTCCGGAGGGCTTGAGCCCGGCGCTGCTGAAATCGCGCGGACTGTCGGTGACGATGGCCAGCAGCGTGTCCTTGCCCGGCGGCCCCTCGGCGGCGAGCTGCCAGGACGTGCGCGGCAGGCGCAGCGTGGCGCCGGCTTCGATCACGTTGTTGCGGTCGAAGGCGTTGGGAAACAGCAGGTCGAACGTCTGGCCGTCGGAACCCACCATCAGCAGATAAACGTAGCCGCCTTCACGCGTAGTCAGCGTGAAGCCGATGCTGTCACGCCCGATCTTGAGCGTCGGCTTGTCCGCAGTCAGCGTGACCAGGCGGCGGTCGTCGCGGCTGTGGTAGATGTCATTGAGCGTTGCCAGCGGCGCCGGCTTGATGGCCGGGGGTGCCGCGGCGGGCGGCTTGGCAGGCGCCGCAGTCAGCGCGGCAACCGGCGCGGCAACGGGCACGGCAACGGGCACGGCAACCGGCACGGCAACCGGAGCGGCAATCGGCGCGGCAACCGGAGCGGCAACCGGAGCGGCAACCGGAGCGGCAACCGGAGCGGCAACCGGCGCGGCAACGGGAGCAGCAACGGGGGCAGACGAAACGGAAGTCGGCGCTGGCGTTACGGCGACTAGCTGGATGTCCTTCGCTGCATAGCTGAGAACCATCGCCGGATTGCCGTTGACCACCACGTGATGGGGCGAGAATCCCTGCACATTCTTCAGTTGCTGTTCGATCCGGCCTTGCGCGCAGGCGCGGATTTCCTCGGCGGAAAGCCCGCCGCTGCCATCGGTATCCTTGGCGGCTCCGGCCAGACAGGCCAGCCAGGCCTGGGTTGCCACGCCGCCGCGCCCGGGCTGGTCGAGCGAGATCTCGCTGGCGCGCGAGGCGGCAATATGCACGAAGTTGGCGCCGCCGCTGCCGGCGACTTTCGACGCCACCACGCTGCGGGTCAGCACATTGGTCGGCTTGACACAATCGGTGCCTGGCGGCGTCCACGATTTCGGCGCGAAAGCGCGCTGCGCGCCGGGTGCGCTGCGCGTGGTAACGCCCCCCGAGTGGCAGGCATCGATGAGGACGATGGTCTTCTGCGTCTTTTGCGAAATTCGTTTCAGGCGCGACTCCAGTTCGACATCGGTGAAGCCCCGGCCATCGACACTGACCAGCGACTCGGCGCAGCGTTCGCTGCCGTCATCCTCCTTGACTGTCTGGCGCCCGCCGTGGCCCGAGTAGTAGATGAATACCTGATCGCTGCCGCCGAGCCGGGCTTCGAGCTCGTCCAATGCGCGGCGTATGCCCTCGAGTGTCAGTTCGCCATCCCTGACCACATGAATGTTTCCGGCGGGGACGCCCATGCGTCGCGCGATCTCGGTCGAGGTTGCGACATCGAAGGGAACGCCCTCAAGCTTGGGAATGGGGCCCTGGTAATCGCCAATGGCCATGATCAAGGCATGCGCCGTCGGCGACTCCGGCTTGGAAAAGCCGCGCACGCCGGTGGTGGCGATCAGGTTGCCGCGACCGGTGCGGCCGTCGTCGAGTTGCAGCAGTGCGGCGCCCGAACCGGCTCCGATTGTGGCCGCTGGTTTGTTCGCACCGGATTTTTCCACCTTTGGCTTTTCGGCTTTGGCTGCCGGGGTCTGCGCCAGGCTCAGCGAGGCGCCAAGCGCAATGCCGAGCACAAAGGTAACCGAGGCGACTTCGGCGGCAAACGAAAAGCGGGTGGTTCGATTCATCGGGGAGTCTCCGGCGACGGGGTGAGGGTTGCAGTCAATGCAGCAAGGATAGTGGATGCGGCGGCGGTATTCCACTCTTCCGTGGTTTGCCAGGAAAGCAGTGCGGCATGGCGCGCGCAGATCAGGCGCCGGTCCCAATGCTGTTTCGGTCGTGCGCAGCGCAGCGCCTCTTCGATCCTGCTGGCGTCGCCGCGCCAGTCAATCTCGGGGTTTTCCGCCAGCCAGTACACCAGCATGGTGCCGGTGAACACTTCCTGGATCATGCCGGGATCTTCGATCAGCCTGGAAATCCGGCCGGGGCCAAGGGTGGAGCGCGCCACCAGTCGATCCAGCTCGCCCTTGAAGCGCCGCCGTTCCGCCGCCGTGGCGCCATCAAGACGCAGCGCCAGCACGGCCAGCAGCCCGGTGCCCGCAGGCCGTGCCGTGAGGCCATTGATCTGGCTGCCAGCCAGCCAGCCTTGCGCGATGCCGTAATAGACTCGCGCGACAGTGAAGTACATCACGCCCAGGGACAGCGGCGCCGAGGTATCCAGATACCAGGCCGAAGCATTGACCACGGCGTAGGCGATCAGCACCAGTCCGCCTTGCAGGACGCCGAATACGGTGTCGAACACATCAATGTGGACCTGGCGGTAGAGCGCGATCGCCATGCTCCAGATCAGCAGCAGGGCGGCGCTGATCATGATCCACGAGGGACGTTCGCGCAGGGCGTCGCCGTTCTTGAAATTGTCGATGGCGGTGGCGAGAATTTCGACGCCCGGATGGATGCGCGCCACCGGTGTGCCCTTGACATCGAACAGGCTGGGCGCGGTGGAACCGATGATGACGATCTTGCCGGCGAACTCGTCGGCGGGGCGCTGCGGTTTGGCGCTCTTCAGGTCGCGGTAGAGGTCGACCAGCGACACGTAGCGGTAGGTGAAGGGCGGCCCGCGCCAGTTGAGCAGCACCTCGCGCCGGTCCAGCCGTTCGACGCCGGGGAAGCCGAATTCCTCGGTGACGCGCTGCGGCAGCGACGGGATGCGCCAACCGGCATGTTCCAGCCAGGCCGGATAGCGCCGGATCACGCCGTCCTTGTCCGGCGTCACCTGATGCGTGCCCAGGCGCCCGTTGTCGATCGCTGCCGGTACCTTGGGCAGGATCATGGCGATATGCGCCGCCGCGTCGCCGGCACCGGCCAGCGGCCGCACGCCGGGCAGCAGGCCGGTGGGAATGCGGCTCAGGCGATCGTTCTGCGGATCGAGTCGCAGCATCGGGAAGAAGGTCGTGGTGGAGCGCGCGATGACCGTGTTGAATGCGGCATCGCTCTCGGGTCGCTGCGTGTCGCGGTCCGAAAACAGGATGTCGAAAACGATGGCGCGCGGCTTCTGCTTTTCAATGCCATCGACCAGTTCGCCGAACACGCTGTTGGGCCAGGGCCAGCGCCCGTTCTGCGCTGCCATGCCGGCCAGGCTGGCTTCGTCGATGTCGAGGATGACGATGTCCGGGTCGGCCTTCGGCGTCGCGATGCGATGCGAAATCAGCAGGTCGAAAAGCCGCGTTTCCGCCGCCGAAACCAGATTGAGCAGGCCGGTATCGGCCACGATGAGCACGGAAAACACGGCGGCCAGAATCAGGTAGGTGCGCGCGCCGAGGCGCCTTACCAGCGATACGGTGCCGGCCTGCAGGCGGCGCAACAGACGTCCGTGCGAAACCGCGCTCATTTCAGGAAATAGGCGGCCAGTGCGAAGCTCACATCGATCACGAATACGGCGACCAGACCGTTGCCGACGGCGTGGATCGAGGCGGTGGAGATCGTTCCCGGCGACCTCTCGGCACTGCTGCCGTGGTGGCAGGCAATGATGGCGATGGCCGCCCCCATCAGCGAGCTCTTCAGCAGGCTGGCCAGCGGCAGCCACGGATCCGCCAGGTCGAGGAAGTGCCCGGCAATCTGCGGCAGCGGCTGGTTCTGCAGCAGGGCGACGGCCAGCCAGCCGCTGCCGACGGCAATCAGCTGGAAGCACACGGTCACTGCCGGCAAGGCCAGTGCCAGGCCGAGGATGCGCGGCAGCAGCAGATAGTCGGCGGCCGGCACCCCCATGCGACGCAGCGCCGCGAACTCGTCATAGAGGTGCATCACCGCCAGCTCCGAGGCGATCGCCGCGCTGCTGCGGGCCAGCACCACCAGCGCCGTGAGCAAGGGCGCCAGTTCGAAGAACAGGCCGAAGAACAGCAGGCGCTGCGCCAGGTCGTTGTCCTGTCCGGCCAGCGCGGTCACCTGGGTAACTGCCGTGGCTCCGGTCAGCACGGCGAGGACGGCGATCACCGGCAGGGCCGCGATGCCGTTGGCGTTGATCTGGCGGTGGAGCTGGGTGCGCAACTGCGGATCGCGCAACTGGCCGAAGCGCGTCGAGGCAAACCAGGCCAGTGCGGCGTAACTGAAAAAGCGCGACTGTGGCAGCGCCGTCACGGCCTGGCTTTCTTCACTCGCTTGGCCAGCGGCGGGTTCCAGCCCCAGACATGAAGGGACGACCGCCCCTTGATGTCCTGCTGGCCCAGATCAACCATGCCGCCGGCAAAGCCGACGGATGCCGCCACGTCATTCGAGCAGACTATCGGGTAGCCCACTGTCTTGCTCATGGATTCCAGCCGCGAGGCGGTATTCACCGGGTCGCCGATCACCGTGAAATCGCGCCGCTTGCGCGTACCGACATAGCCCGCCAGCACTTCGCCGCTGTGGATGCCGATGCCGATTTCGAGCGGCGCCAGGCCTTCGGCGACCAACTCGGTGTTGAGGCGGGCGATGCGCACCAGCATGTCCT
>JBIJDI010000151.1:0-6244 GCA_044344235.1 Sulfuritalea sp.
TTCAAAGGGCATCTTTTCTGCGCGCAAGGCGGTGATGCATTACACGCAGCAGAAGCACATCAAGGGTGTGACGATCGAGGATATCTACATCGGCAACGGCGTATCCGAACTGATCGTGATGGCCATGAACGCCCTGCTCGATACCGGCGACGAAGTCCTGCTGCCTGCACCTGATTATCCGCTGTGGACGGCGGCGGTCAGCCTTTCCGGCGGCACGCCGCGCCACTACCTGTGCGACGAAGGCGCCGGCTGGATGCCCGATCTGGCCGATATTCGCGCCAAGATCACGCCCAATACCCGGGCCATCGTCATCATCAATCCGAACAATCCGACAGGGGCCGTGTATCCGGATGAGGTGCTGAAGGAAATCATCGAAGTCGCCCGGCAGAACGATCTGATCATCTATGCCGACGAGGTCTATGACAAAGTGCTTTACGACGGCGTGACCCACACCTCGATCGCGGCCCTGTCGGAGGATGTTCTGACGATCACCTTCAACGGTTTGTCGAAGAACTATCGTTCCTGCGGCTACCGGTCGGGCTGGATGATCGTTTCCGGTGAAAAGAAGCATGCCCGCGACTACATCGATGGACTCGACATGCTGGCTTCCATGCGCCTGTGTGCCAATGTTCCGGGGCAGTGGGGCATCCAGACCGCGCTGGGCGGTTACCAGAGCATCGACGACCTGGTGGCGCCGGGCGGACGCATGTGCCGCCAGCGCGATGTGGCGCACGAGTTGATCACCGCCATTCCGGGCGTCACCTGCGTCAAGCCCAAGGCAACGCTGTACATGTTCCCGCGCCTCGATCCGAAGATGTACCCGATCACCGACGATCAGGATTTCATCGCCGAACTGCTGGTGGCGGAAAAGGTCCTGCTGGTGCAGGGCACGGGGTTTAACTGGCCGCATCCGGACCATTTCCGCCTGGTCTTCCTGCCGCATGAGGATGACTTGCGCGAGGCCATAGGTCGCATCGCGCGCTTTCTCGAAGGCTATCGCAAGCGGTATGGCAACTGAGTTTCCGGTTGTCGAGGTGACGGGCAGCGATGGCAGCGTGGTCGAGCCGGCGTGGCTGGCTCGAGCCGAGCCGGTGCATCGCCAGTTGCGTCCCGGCCTGCCGGCCGACTACGCCGGTCGTTTGCGCGTGGTGTTCGCCAACGGCGCGCGGATGAGCGTGGCGACCGAAGGGAAGGCGGTGCGTGGCGTCGCGGTGTGGCGCATGATCGAGAATACGTGGGAGGGTCGCCGGCTCTATGTCGATGATCTCGTCAGCGATGATGCGCATCGTTCGCGGGGCGTCGGCAGAGCCTTGTTGCAGCATCTGGAACGGCATGCACGGGACTCGCAGTGCGATGTACTGGCGCTCGACTCGGGCACCCAGCGTACCGAAGCGCATCGCTTCTACTTTCGGGAAGGCCTGGTAATCCCGGCCTTTTCTTTCAGGAAAAATCTTAAATGAAACCTATCAATGTAGGACTGCTCGGCATCGGTACCGTCGGTGGCGGAACTTTCAACGTTCTTGCGCGCAACGAAGCAGAGATCACTCGTCGCGCCGGGCGCCCGATCCGCATCACCAAAGTGGCGGACAAGAATCTGGAACTTGCGCGGCAAGTCGCCGCCGGCCGGGCCCAGGTGACTGACGATGCCTTCTCGGTGGTGACCGACCCGGACATCGACATCGTCGTCGAACTGATCGGCGGTTATGGCATCGCCAGGGAACTGGTGATGGCGGCGATTGCCAACGGCAAGCACGTGGTGACGGCCAACAAGGCTTTGCTGGCGGTGCATGGCAACGAGATATTTGCCGCGGCGCACGCCAAGGGCGTCATGGTGGCTTTCGAGGCGGCGGTAGCCGGCGGCATTCCCATCATCAAGGCCGTGCGCGAGGGGCTCACGGCCAACCGCATCCAGTGGATCGCCGGCATCATCAATGGCACCACGAATTTCATCCTGTCCGAAATGCGCGACAAGGGCCTGCCCTTCGACGTCGTACTGAAAGAGGCGCAGCGCCTCGGCTATGCCGAGGCTGATCCGACCTTCGACATCGAGGGCATCGACGCCGCGCACAAGATCACCATCCTGTCGGCGCTGGCCTTCGGCATTCCGATGCAGTTCGACAAGGCTCACGTCGAAGGCATCAGCCAGCTCGATGCCGATGACATCAAGTACGCCGAGCAACTGGGCTATCGCATCAAACTGCTGGGCATTACCCGCCGCCGGCCGGAGGGCGTGGAGCTGCGCGTGCATCCGACCCTGATCCCGACCAAGCGGCTGATCGCCAACGTCGAAGGTGCGATGAATGCCGTGCTGGTGCAAGGCGATGCCGTCGGTGCCACGCTGTACTACGGCAAGGGCGCCGGTGCCGAGCCGACGGCTTCGGCGGTCATTGCCGACCTGGTTGACGTGACCCGCATGCACACGGCCGACCCCGAGCATCGCGTGCCGCATCTGGCCTTTCAGCCGGATGCGCTCGAGAACACGCCGATCCTGCCTCTGTCCGAGGTGGAGACGAGCTACTACCTGCGCCTCCGCGTCGAGGACAAGCCGGGTGTGCTAGCCGACATCACGCGCATCCTCGCCGACCAGCAGATTTCCACCGCCGCGATGATCCAACGCGAGCCGGCAGAAGGCGAGTTGCAGACCGATATCATCATGCTGACCCACATCACCCGCGAGAAGAACGTCGACGCCGCGATTGCGAAGATCGAGGCATTGCCGGTGGTGAAGAAGAAAGTCATCCGGCTGCGCATGGAAGAACTGGGCTGACATGAAGTACATCTCGACGCGCGGCGGCGGAGAGCCGCAGGAATTCTGCGACATCCTGCTCGGCGGCCTGGCGCCGGATGGTGGGCTCTACCTGCCGGAAAGCTATCCGCAAGTGGGCGACCGCCTCGAGGCGTGGCGCAAGCTGTCGTACGCCGAACTGGCGTTCGAGATCCTGTCGCTGTACGTCACCGACATTCCGGCGGCCGACCTGAAAGCCATCTGCGAAAAGACCTATACGGCGCAGACCTACCGCTGGAGCCGAGATGCGGCCAAGGCCGGGGACATCGTCCCGCTGACGTCGCTGGAGCCGGATTTCCACTTGCTCGAGTTGTCCAACGGGCCGACGTTGGCCTTCAAGGACATGGCCATGCAGTTGCTCGGCAACCTGTTCGAGTACGTGCTGGACAAGCGCGGCGAGACCATCAACATTCTCGGCGCGACCTCGGGCGATACCGGCTCGGCAGCCGAATACGCGATGCGCGGCAAGCACAATGTGCGCGTCTTCATGCTGTCGCCGGAAGGGAAGATGAGCGCCTTCCAGCGTGCGCAGATGTATTCGCTGCAGGACGAAAACATTTTCAACATCGCCGTGCGCGGCATGTTCGACGACGCCCAGGACATCGTCAAGGCCGTGTCCAACGATGCCGACTTCAAGGCGAAGTACAAGATAGGCGCGGTCAATTCGATCAACTGGGCGCGCGTCGCGGCGCAGATCGTCTATTACTTCAAGGGCTATTTCGAGGCCACGAGTTCATCGGCCGAGGAAGTGGCTTTTTGCGTGCCCTCGGGAAACTTCGGCAACATTTGCGCAGGCCACATTGCGCGCATGATGGGCTTGCCGATCGCGCGCCTGGTGCTGGCTACCAACGAAAACAACGTACTCGACGAGTTCTTCCGCACCGGCATCTACCGCCCCAGGGCCACGGCGGAGACCTACGTCACATCCAGTCCCTCGATGGACATTTCCAAAGCGTCCAACTTCGAGCGTTTCATGTTTGACCTGGTCGGTCGTGACCCGGCGATCGTGCGCCAGCTATGGCGGCAAGTGGATGCCGGCGGCAGTTTCAGCCTTGCGGATGGCCCGTTTGCGGCGCGCCTGCCCGACTATGGCTTCATATCGGGCTGCAGCTCGCATGCCGATCGGCTGGCAACGATATGCGATGTGTGGCAGCGTTACGGGTTGATGATCGACACGCATACGGCCGATGGCGTCAAGGTCGCGCGGGAGCATCGCGTTGCCGGCATGCCGATGGTCGTGCTGGAGACGGCGCAAGCCGTGAAATTCGCCGAAACGATACGCGAAGCGCTGGATCGTGAGCCGGTGCGGCCGGAGGAACTGGAAGGGATCGAGAATTTGCCGCAGAAGGTCGAGGTGGTCGACGCGGCGCTGGATCAGGTGAAGGACATCATCGTCCGCCACTGCTAACAAGAAAACGGCGCCACTCTCAGAGTCGGCGCCGGTAGCTTGGTGTTTCCGGACCTAGAGGTAGATCACTGCAGGGAATACCGTCACGGCAAGCACGAGCACCAGCCATTCCATATTGTAGCGGGCCAGAACCCCGGTGAAATGGCACACCAGAACAACGATGGCGACGAGGTAGTAGAGGATGAAAAGCATTTTGTTCTCCGTGGGCGGCAACCGTCGCAGAAAGATCGCAAGCGGATGATGATAGGCTAGTTTTTTGAAGATTCTAGCATCAATGACTGTTTGTCAAGGCGAGGCCGGCAGCTTTAAGTTTGAACGGTATTTCCTGGCCGCGGCGCGCCCGTGTCCCGCGGAAGCCGGCCTGAGCGCGAAGATCGAGCGACTGCTGGACGAGCTTTCCGCCACGCCCTCCGCCACTGATCAGCAAGGCTTGTCCGCCACTTGCGACCACGCCGACCACTTCGTCACCCTTGCCCAGATCGATCAGCATCAGTCCCTTGCCCTTGGCCATTTCCTTGAGGTCGGCCAACGGGAAGAGCAGCAGCCTCCCGCCTTGAGTCAGTACCGCAACAGTGTCTCCCAGCACCGGCGCCGGCGGCAGCGGTTTCTCGCCCTTGTCCAGCGCCAGAAAGGCCTTGCCGGCCTTGTTGCGGGCGATCATGTCGGCGACGCTGGCGACAAAGCCGTAGCCGTTTGACCCGGCCACCAGATATTTGCTGTCCGGTGCGGCCGTGAGCACCAGCGCCAGCTTGCCGCCTTCCTGGAAGTCGATCATGGTGTTCAGCGGCGCGCCGTCGCCGCGTCCGCCCGGCAGGTCGGAAACCCTCACGCTGTAGCTGCGGCCATTGCCGTCGATCACGATCAGCGGCCAGATAGTGCGGGTTTCCGCGACCATCCAGGGGAAGTCGCCGGTCTTGTAGGTGATGCTGGCCGGGTCGATGCCATGACCCTGGCGTGAGCGTACCCAGCCGTTCTTCGAAATGATCACGGTGACCGGCTCGTCCGGCGCGGCAATTTCGCCGTGCGAGGTCGGGGTTACCGCCTCCATCAGTGTGCGCCGCTCATCGCCGAAGCGCTTGCTGTCCTCGGCAATTTCCTTGAGGATCAGCTTGGTCATTTCATTGCGCGAGTCGAGCAACTTGGTGAGTTGGCCGTGTTCGGTGCGCAGATCGCCGAGTTCCTTCTCGATGCGGATGCCTTCCAGGCGCGCCAATTGGCGCAGGCGGATTTCGAGAATGTCTTCGGCCTGGATTTCGGTCAGGCCGAAGCGTGCGATCAAGTCAGGCTTGGGTTCGTCTGATTCGCGGATGCAGCGGATCACTTCCTCGATGCGCAGGAACACCGTCATGCGTCCTTCGAGGATATGCACGCGGCGCAGGACTTCCGCCAGTCGGTACCGGGTGCGGCGTTCGACCGTGGCGAAGCGGAATGCAATCCACTCATGAAGAATCGTCAGCAGGTTCTTCTGCTGCGGCCTTCCATCGCGGCCGACCATGGTCAGGTTCACCGAGACGCTGGATTCGAGGCTGGTGTGGGCCAGCAGCACGGCCATGAATTCGTCTTGTGCCAGGCGCGAGCTCTTGGGCTCCAGCATGATGCGCACCGCCTGCTGGTCGCTGGATTCATCGCGCACGCTGTCCAGCACGCCGAGCACCAGCGCCTTCATGTTTTTTTGTTCCTGGCTGACATCCTTCTTGCCGGCGCGCGGCTGCGGGTTGGTCAGGCCTTCGATTTCCGAGAGCACCTGGGCGACCGAAACACCGTGCGGCAATTCGTAGACGATCACTCGCCATTGACCGCGCGCGAGTTCCTCGATGCGCCAGCGGGCACGCATGCGCAAGCTGCCGCGGCCGTTGGCATAGGTATCGCGGATGTCGCCCGGGGTCGAGATGAGCTGGCCGCCGCCGGGGAAATCCGGTCCCGGCAACACAGCCAGGACTTCTTCCAGCACGGCTTCGGGTTTTTTGATCAGCAGGCGCGCCGCTTCAGCCACTTCACGCAGGTTGTGCGGCGGAATCTCGGTGGCCATGCCGACCGCGATGCCCGAGGCG
>JBIJDI010000011.1:0-16961 GCA_044344235.1 Sulfuritalea sp.
TTCAACACCGGCCTGATCGCCGAGCAGTACCCCAAGGGCTTCAATGCAGCGGATGTGCCGCATGCGGATCCGGTGATGCTGGTGGCTGTCGCCGCGGCAATTCATCGCCAGTACCTGGCGCGCAATGCGACGATTACAGGGCAGATGCCCGGGCATGAATTCACCCCGGGTGAGGATTTCGTCGTGTTGTTGGGGGGCGGCCAGCATCAGGTCAGGGTCCTCGAAGCGGAAGCTGGCTGGGATGTCAGTTTCGCCGGCGAAATCTATGAGTTGCGCTCGACCTGGCAATTCGGCGATCCGCTGTATGTGGGCACCCTCAACGGTCAGCCGATCTGCATGCAGGTGGAACGGCGCGGGCTGGTCTATCGGTTGTTCCACTGGGGCGTGCAGGCCGACATGCAGGTGATGTCCGCGCGTACCGCCGAGCTGCGGGCGCTGATGCCGGTCAAGGCCGCGCCCGACATGTCGAAGTTTTTGCTGTCGCCGATGCCGGGCCTGCTTACCCAGGTTGCGGTCACGGTCGGGCAGGAGGTCAAGGCCGGTGAAATCCTGGCCAAGATCGAGGCGATGAAAATGGAGAACGTGCTGAAGGCCGAGCGTGACTGTGTGGTGGAGAGTTTGCTGGCCAAGCCGGGCGAAAGCCTGGCGGTGGATCAGGCCATCATTTCATTCAAGTAAGCGCAAAAGGTTCCACAGGACGCAACGCGCGGGCGATGCGGCGTTAATTCGCCGTATCGCCAGCGCCGACTTTTCTTTTTTTGACTAAAGAGCGAATTCGAGGCGCACGCCAAGGAGTTTTGCATTCGGCGTCGTCGTGCCGCCGGGGTTGCGGATTTCCTGGTAGTTGGGCTGGATGGCGAACCAGGGGCTCACCGCAAAGCGATAGGTGACTTCCAGCGCCGTCTCGTTGGCCGTCGTCGTACCCGTCTGGGCACTACGCCATTTGTCGGAAAGCCCGGCACGCGTCCAGGCCAGCCCGAGGATGTCGTCCGGCCGCGAGGCGAACGGACTCTTGGCGTGCACCCCCAGGTTCAGCGAGTTCTTGACGGCCGACGAGTCGCCATCGCCGAAGGTGTAGCGGGCGAAGCCGCTGAGAAAGCGGTCGTCGTTGCCGCCCAGGCGCATCAAGGTGCGCTCGCCGAGCACATAACCACCACGGCGACTGCGCAGCATCGGGTTGCCGGCGGCATCGAGGTCGCGCAGATCATTGGCTTTGGCGCTATAGCCCCAGAGGCCGAACGCCAGCTTGGCATGCCCCTTGAATTTGTCGTTCGCTGCTTCGGGCAGCCAGCCGAGTTCGCCAATGCTGAAACTGCCATCGCCCTTGGCGAAGCGGATCGCCGTCCGCTTGGGGCGCGCCGGATCGTTGGGGACGCCGTCGAGTACCGCAGCCATGGCATACAGCGAAGGAGCGATGTTCCAGCGTGCGCGAATGCCGAAAGCGGAGTTGTTGAAGATCGACGGGGCGGTGGTCAACGCCAGATCGGCGGGCGTTCCGTACTGGGGGCCGAGAAAGACGCCAGCGGAATCCATCGTGAAGAATTCGCTGTCGATCGGGTAGAGACCCGCCAGTACCGCAAGCCTGTCATCGAGCCAGCTCTGCTGCAGCCACGCCTGGAACAGGCGCGTGGTGCCGGGGGCGGCGACCTCGATGTTGGTCACGCCCATGTGGCCGCCAACGTGGCGAACGTTGGGACCCCAGCCGGAGTCGCTGATGACATTGATCATGGCGCTACTGCCCTGCCAGCCCGCGGCTTTCGCCAGGTCCATCTTGAGCTTGAGATCAAGGTGGCTGACGGTCCTGTGGCCGCCGCTGATCCCGCCGCTGTTGCGCAGCGCGTCGATCTTGATGCCACCTTCAAAGCTGAAACCGCGCTTTGCGGCGGCCGTTCGATCGCCTCCCCAGTCGCCGGTGAGCGTGTCCTCGGCAAAGTTCGGCTGCACGTTGTCTTCAGCCTGGACTGACAGCGCGGCGAGCACGCAGGCCGCGCCAGCAAGAAAGGATCGATGAATCGCCATCACGCCAGCGCCGACTTCTGTGAGAGCGCCGGATAGTCGGTATAGCCCCGCTCACCACCGCCGTAAAAACTGGCCGCGTCCCATTTGGCCAGCGGCGCATCGCGACGCAAGCGCTCGACCAGATCCGGGTTGGAGATGAAGGGCTTGCCGATGGCGATCAGGTCGGCGTGGCCGCGCGCCAGAATCGCTTCGCATGCGGCGGGCGTCTTGAAGCCGCCGCAGGCGATCAGCCCGCCGTGGAAGCTGTCACGCAGCGCCGGCATCATCGAATGCGTGGCGTCGTGAATCCAGTCGATGGTCTGGCAGTAGATATGCAGGAAGCCTATGCCGCGCTGGTTGAGTTCGCGTGCCAGCCACGGATAGGTTTTCAGCGGTTCGGGGTCGGCGACCATGCCGTTGCCCTGACCATAAGGTGACTGGCGCACCGCAATGCGCTCCGGCGCGACGTGCGCCGCCACCGCGTCGACCACTTCCAGCAGCAGGCGGTAGCGATTCGCCAGTGAGCCACCGTAGGCATCGTTGCGATTGTTTACCGCCGGACAGCGGAATTGATCCAGCAGATAGCCGTTGGCGCCATGAATCTCGACGCCATCAAAACCGGCCTGCATGGCCAGTTTTGCGGCATGGGCGAATTCGCCGACGACATCGTGAATCTCCTGGATGCTGAGAGCTTCCGGCTGGCCGCAGTCGGCAGCTACGGGTTTGCCGTCGGGACCGGGGATCATGGTTTGCGTGGCCGCCGGTTTGATCGACGGTCCCGCCGGGGCGCTGCCATCGGCATGCAGCGCGGCATGTGCGACGCGGCCGCAATGCCAGATCTGGGCGAACATCGTGCCGCCCGCGGCGTGTACGGCATCGGTAACCTTCTTCCAGCCTGCAGCCTGATCCTCGTTCCACAGTGCCGGCGTGTTGAGGTAGCCGCGCGCCCGATCGGAGACCGGCACGCCCTCCGAGATGATCAGGCCGGCGCTGGCGCGTTGGCGGTAGTACTCGACGATCAGATCATTGGGCACGGCGTCGCGATGGTCGGCACGGCAGCGGGTCATCGGGGCCATGGCGATGCGGTTGGCGAGCCGAAGGGCTGAATTGGCGTAGGGATCGAAGAGCATGGGCGTGTGGGCGATATGTGCGATATGTGCAGAGCACTGATTCTACTCAAGGGGCAGGGTAAAATTTGCTGAATTGTCGAATCGGATCGTGCTGTGCCGCGCATTCCCGCCTTGCTGTTCCTGCTGTGCTGTTGGGCCTGTCATGTCGGCACAACGCTCGCTGCCGTGCGGCTGGCGCCGGGGGCCACTTCGCATGCCCTGGCGGCCGAAGTGTCCGTACTGGAAGACCCCGGCGGTCGCTGGTCGCTCGCTGACGTTCAGGGTCGCGGCGCCGAGTTTCAACCCTCCGGATTGGCGGGCGATGCGGCGATCAACTTCGGCTATTCCGCTTCTGCCTGGTGGCTGCGTTTCGAGGTTGAAGCAAGCCCCGCCGTATCCCGCAACTGGATGCTGGAAGTGGCTTTTCCGACGCTGGACCGGGTGGACTACTTCGGTCCCGGCGGCGAGCATCTGAGTGCCGGCGACCAGCTGCTTTTTGCTGCGCGACCGGTGCTGCATCGCAACTTCGTGTTTCCCCTGCGCCTGGGCGAAGCAGGCGCAAGCACGGTCTGGCTGCGGGTTGCCTCCGAAGGCACGCTGACTGTTCCCCTGCGGCTGTGGCAAACCGAGGCTTTCTGGCAGGAGTCGCATGCCAGCTATGCGGTGCTGTCGGTCTATTTCGGCATGTTGCTGGCCCTTGTCCTCTACAACCTGCTCCTGTGGTTTTCGTTGCGCGATCACAACTATCTCACCTATGTCCTGTTCGCCGGCAGCATGGCCGTTGGACAACTGTCCTTCAACGGATTGGGCACCGAGTTTTTCTGGCCGGCCTGGCCGGCCTGGGGCAACCTCGCTTTCACCAGCGGTTTCGCCGCGACAGGTTTGTTCGGCGCCATGTTTACCCGCGGCTTTCTCGCGCCGGGGCGCAACGCGCCGCGGCTGGATGGCGCCGTAATCGGACTCGCCGCACTGTTCGCGCTGTGCATGGTGGCGCCACTGGCTGCACCCTATCGCCTGGCGGCAATTCTGACTTCGCTGACAGGCGTCACCTTCTCCATCGTTGCGGTGATAGCCGGTCTGCGCTGCTGGCGGAAAGGCCAGCCCGGCGCGCGCATCTTTCTGCTGGCATGGACACTGCTGCTGCTGGGTGTCGCCGTGGCCGGCCTGCGCAACATGAACCTGCTGCCAACCTCGTTCTTCAGTTTCTATGCCATGCAGATAGGTTCGGCGCTGGAGATGCTGTTGCTTTCCTTTGCGCTGGCCGATCGGATCAATGGTCTGCGACGCGAGAAGGATACGGCTCAGGGCGAGGCGATTGCCGTCAAGCAGCAACTGGTGGGGGCCCTGCAGCGCTCGGAGGCGAGCCTTGAGCGTCGCGTCGCCGAGCGCACGGAGGAACTGGAAGCGGCCAACGCGCGCCTGCGTGAAAACGAGCGCCAGCTGCAGGCCCTGGCCCATACCGATATCCTGACGGGCTTGGCCAATCGGCTGCTGCTCGAGGCGCGTTTGGTGCAATCCATGCAGCACGCGCGGCGCACGCATGGGCAGGTGGCGGTGCTGCTGGTGAATCTCGATCATTTCAAGCCGATCAATGACGGCTACGGCCATGCGATCGGCGACGAGGTATTGCGCGGCATGGCGGATCGTCTCCGGGCGACGGTGCGCGAGGTCGACACGGTAGCCCGGCTGGGCGGCGATGAATTCGCCATCGTGCTGACCGGTCTCGGCAGCGGCGCCGACGCCGAGCGTCTGGCCGAGAAGGTCGTTGCCAGCCTGGGCGAACCGATGCGCGTACTTGGCTTGCCACTGGAGATTGGCGTCAGCATTGGTATCGCACTGTTCTCCAGTGGCGATCTGTCACCCGCTGAACTAATGCGTCGCGCGGAGCAGGCAATGCATGTGGCGAAGGATGCCGGGCGCAAATGCTATCGGGTGTTTGCCGGCTAGCGCCGGCAGCAAGCGGTTTCAGGCAGCGTGTTGCCGGCGCGCGAGGCACCCGCCGCGGTCAGGCGAGGCGGGCGAAAGCCTCAATCACGTCCGGGGGCGCCTGTACCAGTTCGATCAGTACGCCTTCCCCGGCAATGGGGAACTGCTCGTTGGCTTTTGGATGCAGGAAGGTGATGTCGTAGCCGGACGCGCCTTTGCGGATGCCGCCCGGCGCGAAGCGCACGCCTTGCGCTGTGAGCCAATCCACGGCAGCCGGCAGGTTGTCGATCCAGAGCCCGACGTGATTCAGCGGCGGTTCATGCACCGCGGGCTTTTTAGCCGGATCGAGTGGTTGCATGAGATCGACTTCCACCTTGAACGGGCCGCTGCCCATGGCGGTGATGTCCTCGTCCACGTTTTCGCGCTCGCTGACAAAATTGCCGGTTACGGCAAGGCCGAACATGTCGACCCAGAGCTTTCTCAGGCGATCCTTGGACGGGCCGCCGATGGCGATCTGCTGAATGCCAAGCACCTTGAAGGGGCGCACCGCGGCGGGCTGAGTCATGATGAGTTCTGCCGAGGAAAGCTCAGTTCTTTTTGTCGACGCATTCGCTTATGCAGGCCAGAAGTTCTTCTTCGTCGTAGGGCTTGCCCAGGTAGTGATTGACGCCGATTTCCTTCGCATGCTGGCGGTGCTTGTCGGCGGTGCGCGAAGTGATCATGATGATCGGAATATGCTTCAGGCGTTTGTCGGCGCGGATGTTGCGCGCCAGATCGAAGCCGTCCATGCGCGGCATTTCGATGTCCAGCAGCATGACATCGGGGACGACCTCGCCCAATTGTTCCAGCGCATCCACGCCGTCCTTGGCTGTCAGCACGTGATAGCCGTGACGGGCGAGCAGGCGCCCGGCGATCTTGCGTACGGTGAGCGAATCGTCGACCACCATCACGGCAGCGGCGGTGGCGGTGGCGGCGGCGGCAGTCGAAGCGACTATCTGGGTTTCGGTCGGGGCCGCCACCTCCGGCTGCGGGGTGCTGGCGCGCTCCGCGGCACGCCCTGCCAGTCCGACCGGGTTGAGAATCAGGGCGACCTCACCGTTGCCCAGGACGGTTGCGCCGGCAAGACCGGGCACCCGCGCCAGTTGCGGCCCGACCGCTTTGACCACGATTTCCTGGTTGCCGGTCAGGCTGTCGACTTCCAGCGCAACGCGTTCAGTTCCGCCCTTGACCAGCAGGATCCAGTGCCGCCGCGCCGGTGGCGGAGTCGCACTGCGCTCTCCGAGCAGCACCGGAAGGTAGTGGTAGGGATAGCGATTTCCCAGCCACTCGGTACTGCCTGTGCCGCGTATCTGCGTCGCAGAATCGGGCTTGTGGGCCGCGGCCTGCTCGATCATCGACGACGGAATGGCGTAGATCCGGTTGCCGGCGGTGACCAGCACCGCCTGGGTTACCGCCAGCGTCAGCGGCAGGTAGATGCGGAACGTGGAGCCCTGTCCGGTGACGGTGGTGACCTCGATGCGGCCGCCGAGACTGGAGGTTTCGCTCTTCACCACGTCCATGCCAACGCCTCGTCCGGAGAGCGCCGTGAGTTCGGTGGCGGTGGAGAAGCCGGGCTGGAAGATGAGCTGCGTCAGGGTTGCTTCATCGGTTTCCGCGTCCGCGGTAATCAGGCCACCGTCGACGGCGCGCTTGCGAATGCGCTCGAAGTTGAGGCCGGCGCCGTCGTCGGCGATGGACACCACGATTTCGTTGCCTTCTTGCGCCAGCGACATCGCGATTTGGCCGATCGCTTCCTTGCCGGCCGCTGTCCGCGCGGCGCTGTCCTCGAGCCCGTGAGCGACGCTGTTGCGCAGCAGATGTTCCAGCGGGCCGGCCATCTTGTCCAGCACCGAGCGGTCAAGCTCTGTCTGGCCGTGACGGATGTCAAGGTTGGCGCGCTTACCGGAATCTTTCGCCGCCTGGCGCACCACGCGATGCAGGCGCTCGGCCAGGCTTTCAAAGGGCACCATGCGTACGCCCATCATGCGCTGCGAGAGTTCGCGCGAGAGGCGCGCCTGCGCGGCTACGGCGGCATTGGCGTGGTCGAGATTGCGCAGCAGGTTTTGCTGGACGGTGGCAACGTCGTTCACGCTTTCGGCCATCATCCGCGTGACTTCCTGGAAACGGGTGAAGCGGTCGAATTCGAGCGGATCGAATTCCTGCGAGCGTTCGCTCGCCAGGGTTTGCTGCGACTGCATCTGCGACTCGGACTGGATTTCCACTTCGCGCAGTTGCTTGCGCAGGCGAATCACGTTTTCCGTCAGTTCAAGCAGCGAGGCCTTGAGTGCCAGCATCTCGCCCTCGATTCGGCCGCGCGCGATGGCAACTTCACCGGCCTCGTTGACCAGTTGGTCGACCAGATCGGCGCGCACCCGCAGATGCACCTGCGGTGCGGGAACGAAGGCGGCGGCAGCCGGTTGTGCCGGGCCCGGGGCATGGATGGCCACCGCAGCTGCCTTGTGTTCGGCCTTGGCCGACTCAACGACGGCGACCGCTTCTGCCGCATGATGTTCGGGTTCCTCTGCTTCCGGCAGGGCCGCGTTGGGATTGCGCAGATGCTCGATCAGCATCGCCGTGCGGTCATACGAGGTTTCCAGGCCGTCGATGGTTGCAGGCTGCACCGACTTCATCGCGGTCGCCTGTTCGATCCGGTCTTCCATCGAATGCAAGAGTTCGCCGCAGCCCATGGCGCCGGCCATCCGCGCGCTGCCTTTCAGTGTGTGCAGTGCGCGCTGGAGCGTGCGCGAGATCTCGATGTCAGTCGGAGCTGCGCGCCAATTGCGCAGTCCCTCGCCGATTTCTCGCATCAGATCGACGCTCTCTTCGAGGAAGAGCGGCAATATCTGCGCATCGATCTCGTCTTCGATCCGTGCCGCCCGACGCTCGGCCGCGGTCAGGGTGATTTCCGGCACATCCGGTGCGACGGGTTCTGCGACGGCCAGTTCGACGAAGGCCTCGGCTGCAGGTTCGAAAGAGGTGATGGAGGCCGGCGTCATCGCATTGAGTTCAGCGGCCAGCGCAGCTTCCTCGCCGGGCATGCGGCGCTCGGCAACGGCACCCAGCATCCCTTCGAGGGCGCCGGCGCAGCGGGCAAAAACAAAGCGCTGGGCGTCGCTGGGCGTCGCGTCGACCAGCGACAAACGCACCAGCGCATCTTCCAGCGCCCGGGCAAGGCTTGAGATCGGCATCATGCCCGTGGCGGCGGAAATGCTGGCAGTCGTATGTGCGGCACGGATTACTTCATTGTCCGGCACTGCTTCAAGCCCAAGGTTGGCTTGCAGCGTTGCGATGTGTTCGCGAGTCTCGTCGAGATAGAGGTTGTAGAGCGTGGGCGCCACTTCCACATCGCCGATGCGGACCGGCGGAGGCGACGGGAAGGAGACCACTTCGGCCGAAGCCTGGGGTTCTTCAGGCGCTTCGGTCGCCGCTTCTTCGGGAATGACTTCTTCGGGAATGACTTCTTCGGGAATGACTTCCTCGGGAATGACTTCCTCGGGAATGACTTCCTCGGGAATGACTTCCTCGGGAATGACTTCCTCAGGAATGACTTCCTCAGGAATGACTTCCTCAGGAATGACTTCCTCAGGAATGACTTCCTCAGGAATGACTTCCTCAGGAATGACTTCCTCGGGAATGACTTCCTCAGGAGTCGGCGCTGGCGCTACGGCGATTTCGGCCTCAGCATCTTCGGCGCCGCCCAGGATCTCGCAGCGGTGGAACAACTCAGACGCATCGAAATGGGTGCTGCCGCCGGCCTCGAGTTGCACGACCCATTCCTTGAAAATCTCGGCGGCCAGATCGAGCGCTTCCATCAAGGGCGTTGTGGCGGGGCGTGCCTCGTGCAGCCAGCCGTTCATCACCTGCTCCACCGCCCAGGCGGCTTCGCCCAGATCGGTCAGGCCCACCATGCGGCCGCTGCCCTTCAGGGTATGGAAACTGCGGCGCAGCGTGACGAGCGAGGCCTGGTCGTTGGGCGTGGCATGCACCAGCGGCAGATGCTGGTTGATGGTTGCCAGCACTTCGTTGGCTTCCTCGAGGAATATGGAGAGCAGTTCTGCGTCGAGCTCTTCCTCGCTGGCGTCCATCAGTCGCGAGGCCTCGGCGGACGGCGCGGGAGTTTCGACGGGCGTTGCCGGCGCCGCAGGGGGCTCGGGCGCAAGCATTGGCGGAGCTTCGATCGCCTCGACTTCAAAGTCCGGCAATGCTTCTTCGGACATTGCTTCTTCGGAAGTCGCGGCCTCGGCAGCAAAGTCTTCGATCGGCGCCGCCGAGGGCGGTGCCAAGGACTCCGGCGCGATGACCTCGACTTCCTCGTGGACGGCATGCGCGGCGGGCGGCGGCTCAAGAATGGCGTCGATGTCGGCCGCGCCACCCTGCAGTTGCGTGACGAAAAAGCCCAGCGCCGAAAGCTTCTTCGCCACCTCTTCGAAATCGCCGGCTTGCGGCGCGAATCCGGGTTCTGCGAAATGCTCGATGGCTGTTGCGCATTCGCCGAGTATGGTGTTGGCACGGTCCTGACCGAGCACCATCAGCGCGCCCTGAATCTGGCGAATCGGCTGCTTCAGTGCGGGCAGAGTGGCTTGCCGCGAGGTGTCGCGGAAGAAGGCATCCAGCGTTTGCTCAATGGCGCCGAGGTTGGAACGGATTTCGCGTGCCACCGATTCCAGCAGCAGGCGTTCCTGGGCGCGCCGGGACATGGCGTCAAGGTTCGGCAACTCCAGCGTTCCGAGTTCTTCACCACGACCCAGCGCGGCGAGGCGGTTGACGATGGTTTCCGCCGAGTGCGCGAAGTCCGCGTCGAGCGACTGGAAGTTTTCCAGGGCGGATTCGGCGAGGAGGAGTGCGGTGGCCATCTCCAGCGCCATGATCTCGTTGTGTCGCGTCGGATCACGGCGCAACTGGTCTGTCTGTTCGAGAACGGCGGATGTCAGCCGCATGTAGCCGGGCTGACCGGTGGCAGCGCCCTCTTCGGCAATCTTCGCCACGCGTTCGTGGAACGGCGGCAGTGCGGCGGCGGTGCCGGCGCACAGGCGATTCCAGTCCTCTTTTGCGGCGGCCAGCAATTCACGCAAACGACGAATGTGCGGCAGCAGCCTTTCGGTCTCCGACGGTGTTGCGGTGGGCACCATGCCGTCCAGACGATAGGCGGCACGCACGATGGCCAGTGCTTCGCCGCCTGCTGTGGCGCAGGCCGCCTGGTAAAGCGCCTCGCGCAAAAGCGCCTCGTCTGCTTCGGCCTTGCCGTCGATGAGTTTCTTGATCTGCCCCCCCAGGCGCATGGCATACCGCTTGGCTTCCGGCAAATCGGCGAGTCCGTTTGCGGCGAGCGCATCGAGCACGCCCAGCGCGACCCACCAGTAGGCGCGGGCGGAGGGGGTGCCGCGCGTCATTTCAATCATGGCCACCGAGACTTTCATCTCGGCGATGCCCTTGGGATCATTCTTGATCCACTTCAGCAGGCCGCGTTCAAAGCCCAGGCGCGCAGCCTTGAGGCGCGCCGCGAGAGCTTCCGGAGTCAGCGGTGCGGGATCCTTTTCGCGCTTCGGCGGGCGCTGGGTAAGGTCGGGGAAAAACAGCTCGGACGGCCCCGGAGCCGGCAGACCGCGCGCCACAACCATCGCGCGGTAGGGGAGAAACAGCCGCAGCGGCTGGTTCGGGTGACCGGCCATCAGGTCGTCGAGATATCCACGCAACGCAGCAAAGCCGCCTTGCGCCGCCGCTATTGCAGCACCGACATCCTGAGTTGCGTCTTCGCCCAGCGTTGCCAGCAGTTGCTCGATCGCATCGGCGAATTCCGTAATGCCGTCGAGGCCGACGATAGCCAGAGCACCATGCGCCTGGTGCATGCTGGCGCGGGCCTTCTTCAGGTCATCTGCAGCGGCATCGGCCGCGTAGGCGGCGAGGCTCACCCCGGCTCGTTCCAGGGCAAGGTCGATTTCCCCCTTGACCCAGGACAGTGGTCCGATGTCGAGATCCATGCTCATGAAAAGCTATTCACCACGCGACAGGTTAACGTGAAACAACTCGTTCGGAGTCCCCTGTGATGGACGCGCGCGGCGCGCCGACCGGTAACCCCCCGCGAGGGGGGAAGGGGGGCGGGCGACCAATTGGCTTTCGCGTGTTTCATCTTCTGCGGGCGGCGCTCGTTGCCATGGCCGTTTGGGATGTTCTCTTCACACCTTGAAGCCCGAGACCGAGCCCTTGAGTTCGACAGCGAGCTCGGTAAGCTCGCCAATCGACACGGCGGTTTCCTCAGTGCTGGTGGTGGTTTGCCCGGTAATCCGAAGAATGCCCTGCATCGAGTCCGCCACCTGGGTGGCGATGTCGGCCTGCGCCTGCGTATCGGTCGAGATCGCTTGAATCAGGCGGGCAAGATCCTGTGACACGCTGGAGATTTCGTTCAGCGCCTGACCGGCGGCGTCTGACAGCTTGGCCCCTTCGACCACGCCCTGCGTCGAATATTCCATGGCCGCCACGGCATCGTGGGTGTCGGTCTGAATTGTCTTGACGATGGCGGCAATCTGCTTCGTTGCCTCGCCGGAGCGTTCGGCCAGTCGCTGAACTTCTTCCGCCACCACCGAGAAGCCTCGTCCGGCCTCGCCTGCCGATGCGGCCTGAATGGCGGCGTTCAGCGCCAGCACGTTGGTCTGTTCCGTAATGTCGGAAATCAGTTCTACGATTTCACTGATCTCCTGCGACGATTCGCCGAGCCGCTTGATCCGCTTCGACGTTTCCTGAATCTGGGTGCGGATTTCGTTCATGCCGGTAATCGAGTTCGACACGGCCGCCGCGCCTTTCTGCGCGGCTTCAAGCGAGGCGCGCGCCACACGGGCTGATTCCAGAGCCGAAGAAGATACGGTCTTCATCGAATTGGCCATTTCCAAAACCACGGCATTGGCGTTCTGGATTTCGGACGACTGCACCTTGGTGGCGGCGATCAGCTCGTTGGAGGTACTTTGCGCGGCGCTCGAGGCGCGGGTTACGCGTTCGGCCGCGTCGTTGATGCGTCGTACCAGCACGGCGAGTTCTTCAACCGTGTAATTCACCGAGTCGGCAATGGCGCCCGTAATGTCCTCGGACACGGTGGCGCGGATGGTCAGGTCACCGTCGGCCAAGTCACCCATTTCGTTCATCAGACGCAGAATGGCGCCCTGCGTTGCGTCCTTTGCCGCTTCTGCGATGCGGCGCTGGTGATCGGCTTCATCGCCGCGACGGAGACCTTCGTCGTTGAAGGCCTTGACCATCAGCACCAGCATGACCAGAGCCAGCGAGCCGAAGATGGCTGCGGAGAATGACGAGGCGTCCTGTTCGGTGATTTCCTTCTCATAGGCGTTGACCAGGGCCGCGGTATTGCCGCTCATGGGACGCCAACCGTTGATCACCGTGGTGCCGGCACTGCGCGCGCTTGCCAGGGCCTTCAGGTTGCCGGACAGGGTGGGTATGGCGGCCTGCATTGCTTTCAGGCTTTTTGCCAAGGGGGTTTCGGCGGGCGCCAGTTCCTGCGCGGTGGCGATATCTTTTGCCAGCTGTGCGGCCATCGCTTCGTCAAAGCTTGGTGCCACGGCAAGATGGGTAGAGGCTCGCAAAATCCGCTCGGTCAGGCCGGGCAGCTTGCCGCCGGCGGTTTCGGCAGATGCGCTCATGGCCTGGCCATTCTGTAGCGCTTCCTTGGCAAGGCGTCCAATCGCCGAGAAACGGATTTCCTGCGCCAGCAGCAGACTGATGATTTCGTCCTGCTTGGCCCAGGCTTCGCGCAAGGCATCGAGTGCGGGGCGGGTCTCCACGCTGGTGGCTGATACTTTGATGCCCCTGATTTCACCCCCTTCGATCAGACCTTCTAGAAGCCTGTTGAAGTTGTCGCGTGCGTCGCGCAGTTCGGAGAAGCCTTCGGGCTGCCCCTGCAGGGCGTTCAGCGCAGCCCTGGGAATCTGCTGGGTCAGCGGGGCAATGTGGCTGACGACCGACAGGTAGGTGGTGCCCCGGGTGGTTGCCTGGCCTTGCATGAAGATCGCGGCGATGGTGATCAGGAGGCTGATCAGAAAGATCGTGCCGAGGATTCGAAACTGGGTCTCGATACCGAGAAGGCCGATCAGCGGCAGGCCTTTGCGGCGACGGTCATCTGCGGGCGCTGCTGCAGGGGCGCCCTCCTGGGCCGCATCCCGGGAGCGGCGGTCAAAGTTTGGCAACGAGAAGGGCAGCTTGAAGGCCATGGGTAGTCCTTTCCGGAACGCTCAAAGAGCGATGTCGAGGTAGTTCGGGTCGGCCAGCAGCGCAGGGATGCGCAACTGGGTCCAAATGACTTCTTGCGCGTCCGTAAAGCGACCACCCAGCCATGGCGCGGTCTCGCCGGCGCCGGCTTTGGCTTCGCTTGCCGCATGCATCTGCAATTGCGGACGCAGCCCCAGTGCGCGACGCACCAGCAGGGCGCTATTGATGCCATGTCGGGCACCGACCAGCAGCAGCCGCGATTGCGCGTTGATGGGGGTGGGCGCACCGCCGCGCCATGCGGAAAAATCCACCACGCTATAGAGCACGCCGCGAATGTTGGCGATGCCGGCAAACCACGGCTTGGTCAGCGGCGCGGGCGTAAGTTGCGGCAGGGGCGACACTTCGCCCGAGTCGGCAAGATCGATCAGCCAGTGGCTGCCCCCGGGAAGATCGTCGGCACCCGATTCGATGCCAAGCAACGCCTGGGCGCCTTCGCCGCGACGTGCGGACAGAAGACGCTCGGAGAGGCCTTGCTGGAATTCGCGCAGACTGATGCGCTTGGCCATAATTGACGCTTACCCCAGTGCGGCGATCTTGGCCAGCAAGGCCGGGCCATCGACCGGCTTGGTGACGTAATCCTGGGCACCCTGCCGCATGCCCCAGACCTTGTCGGTCTCTTGATCCTTGGTCGTACAGATGATGACCGGAATATTCTTGGTCGCCTCATCTTTCGACAACGCCCGGGTGGCCTGAAAGCCGTTGGTGCCCGGCATCACCACATCCATCAGGATGAGGTCGGGCTTGATCTGCTTGGCCCGTTCGACACCTTCGTCTCCGCTGTCGGCGGTACTGACTTCGTAACCACCGCTGAGCAGGAGTTGGGTCAGGATGTGGCGCTCGGTGGGGGAGTCGTCAATGATCAGAACAGTTTTGATGGGCATGAGGGTCGGCTCGCAAAAAAGGGAAACTACTCAGTCAGGAACGCGCAGCGTGAGCGGCCACGGTTTTAAGAAGACTATCCTTGGTAAAAGGTTTGGTCAGATACTCGTCTGAACCCACCATGCGCCCGCGCGCACGGTCAAAGAGACCATCCTTTGAAGAAAGCATGATCACCGGGGTCGACGCGAATTTCGCGTTCTTCTTGATCAGCGCGCAGGTTTGATAACCATCGAGGCGTGGCATCAGGATGTCGCAGAAGACCACGTTGGGCTGGTGATCGTTGATCTTTGCCAGCGCATCAAAGCCGTCTTCCGCCAGCACCACTTGAGCGCCGGCCTGCAGCAGAAAAATTTCCGCGGTCTTGCGAATGGTGTTCGAATCATCGATCACCATCACCTTGATGCCGGAAAGCGGGGGTGTGTCGCTCACGTTACTCCATGTCGCATTCTGACTTCAATCGTGGCGGCCGCGGGTGGAACAAAAAACCAGCCATGAAAACACGCCCGTCATGAGCGCAATTTTTCATACCACCCCCACCGCCCCGTTCGTTGTTTTCTACCGGGGTCAAGCATTGCTACCCTTAATCATACTTAGATTTTGACAATTTCGAAGTCTTCCTTGCGCGCACCACATTCCGGGCAGGTCCAGTTGGGAGGTATTTCATCCCAGTGCGTTCCTGCGGGCAGACCCTCTTCCGGCAGTCCAGTCCTTTCGTCATAAATGAATCCACAAATCAGGCATATCCATTTGGAGTAGGTCGGCTCGGGTTTCATGACGTGGTTGTCGGCTATGTCCGCCGTGGCTGGCGCCGGCGGACGGTATCCCTTCAGATAGAATTGCAGGATATTAACTCAAGCCGCTGACCGCTCGATACGCCCGGGACGGATCAGGACATTCATGACCGCCGCCCCTCCAGCCAACCCGTCTCCACCCATTGTCCTGACGTTTGCCGCCGCCGACCCTACCGGTGGGGCAGGATTGCAGGCCGATATTCTGACGCTGGCCAGCCTGGGCTGCCACCCGCTTACCGTCGTGACGGCGATTACCGTACAGGACACGACGGGCGTCGAAGGGGTGTTGCCGATAGATGCCGAGTGGGTCGCCGATCAGGCCCGCGCCCTGCTGGAGGACATGCCGGTGGCAGCGTTCAAGCTGGGCATGATGGGCAGCGTCGAGGTCATCGCGGCAATTGCCGAGGTGATTTCGGACTATCCCGATATTCCCGTGATCCTCGATCCAGTGCTGGCTTCGGGACGCGGCGACCAGTTTGCCGACGAGGAAATGATCGAAGCCATGATCGGCCTGCTGCTGCCGCAGACCACGCTGCTGACGCCCAATAGCCTGGAAGCCAGGCGGCTTGCGCAGCAGCTTGGAGAGCTCCACGAAGACGCGCATCTCGAACTCGGCCTCGCGGAATGCGCTCATCGCCTGATCAATGCCGGATGCGAGTACGTGCTGGTGACGGGGACCCATGAGGGAACGCCGCAGGTGGTCAATACGCTCTACGGCAGCCACGGTGCGGTGCGCAGTGATCGCTGGGATCGCCTGCCTGGCAGCTATCACGGTTCGGGCTGCACGCTGGCCTCGGCGATTGCCGCCCACCTCGCCAGTGGGGCGGAGGTGGCCGACGCGGTCATGGGTGCGCAGGAATATACCTGGCGCACACTGGCTGCCGGTTTCCGGCCCGGTATGGGACAATTCATTCCCGATCGCCTATTCTGGTCGCGGGAAGAGGATGAAGCAGATGAAGCCTGATTTTCCGCGTTTTCTTACGGATTCTTCCATATGATTATCCGGGGTCTTTGCGCTGTCACCGTCGATGATCCGCTGCTGCCGCGGCTATCGGCGCTGGTGAAGGCGGCGCTCGATGGCGGCGCGCCCTTCGTGCAATACCGCAACAAGATGGCTTCGCGCCCCCTGCGCCGCGCGCAGGCCGCCGAGATGCTGCGAATATGTCGAGCCTCGGGCGCAAAGCTGATCATCAATGACGATGTCTGGCTGGCGGTGGAAATCGGTGCCGATGGCGCCCACCTGAGCCGCGACGATGCTCCGGGCGGTTCGCTGGCTGCCGCGCGTGATGCCTTGGGACCAAAGCGCATCCTCGGCGTTTCGTGCTACAACGAACTTGCCCGTGGCGAAGAGGCTGCCGCCGCCGGCGCCGATTACATAGCCTTCGGCAGCATGTTTTCCTCGCGCACCAAGCCGGCGGCGGTGCGTGCGCCACTGGAACTGCTGGGCGAAGCGCGGCGGCGCTTCGGCTTGCCGGTAGCCGCCATCGGCGGCATCACGCTCGACAATGCCCCCGAGGTAATTGCTGCCGGTGCGGACATGCTCGCCGTTGTCAGCGATCTGTTCGATGCAATGGACATCAAGGCGCGGGCCGCCGCCTATCAGCAGTTTTTCGATCAAGGGGCGCAGCGCGATCGTGGCCGGCAGGCTTCCTGAACCCCGCTGCGTCCGGCAACCCTTTCCGGACAAATAGGACTCTTTCATGACTCGCAACGAAGAACTCTTCCTTCGCGCCCAGAAAACCATTCCCGGCGGCGTCAATTCGCCGGTGCGCGCCTTCAGATCCGTGGGTGGCGCGCCGCGTTTTTTTGCGCGCGGCGAAGGCGCCCGGGTCTGGGATGCCGGCGGCAAGGAGTACATTGACTACGTGGGTTCCTGGGGCCCGTTGATTCTCGGTCATGCCGATGCCGATACCGTGCGTGCGGTGCAGGAAGCCGCGGCGAAGGGGCTGAC
>JBIJDI010000352.1:0-3248 GCA_044344235.1 Sulfuritalea sp.
AACTGGCCGAACTGCTGGTAAAGCGCGTGCCGAGCATGGACATGGTGCGTCTGGTGTCGTCAGGTACCGAGGCCACCATGAGCGCAATTCGCCTCGCGCGCGGCTTTACCGGACGTGACGCGATCGTCAAGTTCGAGGGCTGCTACCACGGCCATGGCGACAGCCTGCTGGTCAAGGCAGGCTCCGGCCTGCTGACTTTCGGCAACCCTTCGTCCGCCGGCGTGCCGGCTGATCTCGCGCAGCACACCCTGGTACTCGATTACAACGATGCGCAGGGCCTGACGGATGCCTTCGCCAAACACGGCAAGACCATTGCCTGCGTGATTGTCGAGCCGGTGGCCGGCAACATGAACCTGATCGCGCCCAAACCGGAATTTCTCGCCGCCATGCGCGATCTGTGCACGCAGCACGGCGCGGTGCTGATTTTCGACGAGGTGATGACGGGATTCCGCGTCGGCCCGGGATCGGCGCAGGGGCTCTATGGAATCACGCCGGATCTCTCGACTTTTGGCAAGGTGGTCGGTGGTGGCATGCCGCTCGGCGCCTTTGGTGGGCGCCGCGACATCATGGAAAAGATTGCACCCCTGGGGCCGGTGTATCAGGCCGGCACGCTCTCGGGCAATCCGCTGTCGGTCGCGGCCGGCCTGGTGACGCTAAAGAAGATCGCGGCGCCGGGCTTTTACGAGGCGCTTGCGGCGAAGACCAACGCGCTGGTGGATGGGCTCACGGCTGCGGCCAAAAAGCGCGGCGTGAATTTTTGCGCACAATCTGTTGGAGGCATGTTCGGTGTCTATTTCGCTGCCACGCCACCGACGTCCTATGCCGAAGTAATGGCGTCTGACAAGGACGCTTTCAACCGTTTCTTCCACGCCATGCTGGATGCCGGGTTCTACTTCGCTCCTTCGGCTTATGAGGCCGGCTTTGTTTCGGCCGCCCACAGCGACGCCGACATTGCGGCGACAGTAGCGGCCGCCGACGCGATCTTCGTCGGCGGCTGAGAGTCGGCGCTGCCGGTACGGTGACTCAAGCCCCATGCCTGTATTGACGCCCGCCGCTGCCTGGATCGTCCTGCTGGTCGCCGGACTGTGCGAGATCGCTTGGGCCGTTGGTCTCAAATATACGGAGGGCTTCACCCGCCTTATCCCGAGCGCCTGGACGCTGGCGGCCATGGCGGCCTCGGTGATTCTGCTCGGCTGGTCGCTGAAGGTGCTTCCGGTGGGAACGGCCTATGCGGTATGGACCGGCATCGGCGCGGTGGGCACCGCGCTGCTCGGCATGGCGCTATTCAATGAATCGCGCGAGGTCGCCCGACTGGTCTGCATCGGCCTGATCGTGGCCGGAATACTCGGGCTGAAACTGGTGTCGGACTAACGCAGCCAGCCCTTGCGGCGGAAAATGGCGAAGGGCACTGCGACCGAAACCAGCATCAGCACCAGCGAGAACGGATAACCGTACTGCCAGTCCAGTTCAGGGAATCCCGCCCTGAAGTTCATGCCGTAAATGCTGGCGATCAGGGTCGGCGGCAGCAGCGCCACCGAGGCCACGGAAAAGATCTTGATGATCTTGTTCTGGTTGATGTTGATGAAACCGACCACGGCATCCATCAGGAAGTTGATCTTGTTGAAGATGAAGGCCGTGTGCCCGTCGAGGGACTCGATGTCGCGCAGGATCGCGCGTGCGTCTTCATGCTGGTTCGGCGCCAGCAGTCGTCCGCGCATCAGGAAGGAAAGGGCGCGGCGCGTATCCAGCACATTGCGCCGGATGCGGCCGTTGAGGTCTTCCTCCTTGGCGATGTCGGCCAGAATCGAGCCGGCTTCTTCGTCGGTCATCTGAGTGCTGAGCACCTTGCGGCCGACGGCTTCCAGTTCCGCGTAAACATCTTCCAGCGCATCGGCGGAGTACTCGACGTCGGCCGCGTAGAGGTCGAGCAACACGTCCTTGCCTTCAGACACCATGCCCGGCTGGATCCGGGCGCGCAGGCGCTGCAGGCGGAACACGGGCAGTTCCTCGTCGCGCATCGAAAACAGGATGTTCTGGTGCAGGATGAAGGCCACGGTGACGTTGCGCGACTCGTCCTCCTTGTCCAGCAGGAAGTCCGAGTGCATATGCACTTCGCCGTTTTCCTCAATGTAGAAGCGGGCGGACTCCTCAAGGTCGGTCAGGTCGTCGATGTCCGGCAGGACCAGGCCGAAGATGTCCGCAATCCACTTGCGCTCTTCGCCGGAAGGCGCGATCAGGTCGACCCAGATCGGCTTGGTCGCGGCAAGCTCGTCGCGGCTTTCCACCGGAATTTGCCGCAAACGCCCGTTGTGCAGCTCGAATGCGTTAAGCATGATCGGCTTTCGCTGGTAGGTATGGGTTGCAGTCAGTGTTTCGCTGACGGCTTCGGAAAGCTCATCTAGAATCGCGCTGCCGCGATCCGGCGCCACCATTTCCCATACCAGCAGACATTCATCCTGCGGCAGAGCCTCCAGGATGCGGGCGATGCGGGCCGGATCCATCTGCGCCAGCTTGCCGCGCAGTTCGGCCAGATGCTGCTTGTGCACCAGGTTCTCGACCAGATCGTGACGCGGCATTTCCTGCCGATGCACCAGATTTTCCACCCGCTTCTGGCGCGACAGCAACAGCTGGACTTCGCGCAGGCTATCCTGCACGTCGTCGGGCGGCGCTGTCGGGTCTCGCTCGGCGGTAGTCGGTTCGGTCATGGCAGTCCTTGGAAAGGCTTCCAATTGTATTACGGTGGAACTTCAGCGTTGGACATGCGCCCGAGAATAAGCTGCGTGCGGCCGTTCATGTAGGCCGAGTACGGATTGCGTTCGTAACGGCGCGGCGCGGGCAACATGACGGCCAGTCGTGCCGCCTGTTCGGCACCGAGTTGTGCCGCCGGGACGCCGAAATAGCGTCGTGCGGCAGCCTCCGCGCCGAACACGCCATCGCCCCATTCGACGACGTTGAGATAGACCTCGAGGATGCGTCGTTTGTCCCAGATCAGTTCGATCCAGACCGTGATGATCGCCTCCTCGCCCTTGCGCAGGAAGGACTTGGTGGGCGACAGCAGCAGGTTCTTCGCCAGTTGCTGGGAAATGGTCGAGCCGCCCGCCACCACCTTGCCCTGCTTCTGGTTCTTCTCGATGGCCTTCTGGATGCCTTCCCAGTCGAAGCCTTCGTGATCGACGAATTTGTCGTCTTCGGCGGCGACCACGGCGCGCTTGAGGTTCACTGAAATCTTCTCGTAGGGCATCCACTGT
>JBIJDI010000152.1:0-6186 GCA_044344235.1 Sulfuritalea sp.
GCTTGATCAGGACGCGCGCCTTTTCGGGCGTATCGGAGGAGACGAATTCCTCGATGTTGGCGCCGGCGATGAAGCCGGCCTCCTTCGCCGACGTGAAGATCAATCCTTTCGGCGGATTCTTTTCGCTTTCGTCGAGGATCAGCCCGAGCTCCGTCATCACCTCGGCGCCCAACGTGTTGGTCGATGAATCGGCGGTGTCGAGGATGGCCCAGGCGACATCGGCTTCGCGTTCGAGTTTCCAGTGCTTGTAGCTCATCAGACAGCCTCCACCAGTACCGCGCCGCCCTGTCCGCCGCCGATGCAGATGGTGGCGATGCCGCGCTTTTTGTGTTCGCGCCGCAGGACATGCAGCAGATGCAGCACGATGCGCGCACCCGAGGCGCCGACCGGATGCCCGAGCGCGATGGCGCCGCCATCGACGTTCAGCTTTGCCGAATCGAGCGTGCCGAGCGGCGCATCGAGCCCGAGATGTTCCTTGCAGTAGGCCGGGTCTTCCCACGCCTTGATGCAGCCCATCACCTGCGCGGCGAAGGCTTCGTTGATTTCCCAGGCGTCGAGGTCATTCAGGCCCAGGCCGTGACGCTGCAGGATCGGCGTCGCCGCGTGTACCGGGCCGAGGCCCATCTGCGCCGGATCGAGACCGGCCCATTGCGTATCGGTGATCTTGCCGATCGGCTGCAGCTTGTATTTTTCGACCGCCTCGGCGGACGCCAGCAGCAGCCAGGCCGCGCCGTCGGTGATCTGCGAGCTGTTGCCCGGGGTGATCTTGCCGTAGGTGCGATCGAAGAAGGGTTTCAGTTTGGCCAGCCCGGCGAGGTTCGAGTCGTGGCGCACGCCGTCGTCTTCCGCATAGACCTTGCCGCTCGTGTCGATCAGCGGCACGATTTCGTCGAAGCGGCCGGCTTTCTGCGCGGCCGATACCTTCTGGTGGCTCTCCACCGAAAAGGCGTCCATCTGCTGGCGCGAGATGCCGAATTTCCAGGCGAGGTTTTCCGCCGTCTGGCCCATCATCAGGTTCACCACCGGGTCGGTGAGGCCCTTGACGATGCCGATCACGGGGCTCAAGAGCATGCCCAGACGCAGCTTGGCGAACATGCCGAGTTTGGCGCCGAGCGTGCGCGCCTGCGCCATCAGCGAGAACCACATGACCATCTTGTCCGAGTACAGCAAGTGCGTGCGCGACAGCGCATCGACGCCGCCGGCCATGACCAGTTGCGAGCGCCCGTTCTGGATGTTGGCGATCGCCGAATCGATGGCCTGCATGCCCGAGGCGCAGTTGCGCATCACCGTCCAGCCCGGCACTTTGTGGCCGCAGCCGAGGCGCAGCGCGATGACGCGGCCGATGTTCACTTCGTCGACGCTTGGACCGGCGCAGCCGACGATGACCTCGTCGAGCTGATCCGGCGCAAACGGCTGGCGCGCCAGCAGCGCGCGGCCCGAAATGGTGGCAAGGTCGGAGGCCGAGAACGGCCCCGGCACGTTGCGTGATTTGAGAAAGGGCGAGCGTGCGCCATCGACGATATAGACGGGAGCAAAGGCGGCCATGTCTATGCCGCCTTGCGCAGAGTTGGCGGCACGCCGGCCTGCTCGACGGCGAAGTCCTGCGGGAAATCATCGACCGCGATGGCCTTGTCGCGCAGCTGGTTGCGCCGCTGCAGCAGCGCGTGCTCCTCGGCCGTGATGATGCCGGCTTCGCGCGCGTGGGCGGCCATGGTCGCCGTGTCGCCAGCGCCGACTTTCCCTTCCTTGCGTGCGGCGCGGATACGCGCCTCGATCGGCTCGGCGGCGATGGTCGCCTCCAGCGCCAGTTCGATGACACCGACGGCGTCGTTCTCGTTGCGCAGCACGTGCATGCCGTCGGTCAGCCGGTCGCGCGTGGCCGAAGGTTCGATCAGCAGTTGTGCCACCTCGTGGCCCAACTGGTCGGACGGCACCGCGTAGGGCCGGCCGAGCGGGAAAATGTACCAGTGCAACAGTGCGGCGATGAAGCGGTTCGGGTAGTTCGAGATGACGCCCTCGAAGGCATTCTGCATCTTGAACATGGCATCCCAGATCGCCCAGTGCAGCAGCGGTGCGTCCTCGCTCTGCCTGCCCTCTGCCTCGTAGCGTTTGAGCGTGGCGGAACACAGGTACATCAGGGAAAGGATGTCGCCCAAGCGCGCCGAGAGCTTTTCCTTGCGCTTCAAATCGCCGCCCATGACGAACATCGACACGTCGGAGATGAAGGCGAAGGCCGCCGAAAAGCGCGTCAGCTGCTGGTAATAGCGGCGGGTTTCAGGCGCCACGCCGTCCGGCGCCGGGCCGAAGTTCGATCCGGTGAGGCCCATGCTCCAGGCGCGGAAGCCGCGGCTCCAGATGAACCACAAATGCGCGGCGAAGGCCTTGTCGAAATCGCGCAAGCCCTTGGCGCCATCCGCTTCCTTCGCCGCCGCCATTTCCTTCAGCACATACGGATGGCAGCGGATCGCACCCTGACCGAAAATGATCAGGCTGCGGGTCAGGATGTTGGCGCCTTCAACGGTGATGGCAACCGGCACCTGCTGGTAGGCGCGTCCCATGAAATTGTTGGGGCCGAGGCAGATGCCCTTGCCGCCGAGGATGTCCATCGCGTCATTCACCACCTGGCGCGTGCGCTCGGTGACGTGGTACTTGACGATGGCGGAGACCACCGAGGGCTTTTCGCCGAGGTCGATGGCGCCGGCCGTCATGGTGCGCGCTGCATCCATCATGTAGGTGTTGCCACCCATGCGCGCCAGTGGTTCCTCGACGCCTTCGAACCTGCCGATGGCAGTCTTGAACTGGGCGCGCACGCGGGCATAGCCGCCGGTGGCGCGCACCGCCAGCTTGGACATGCCGGTATTGCTGGATGGCAGCGAGATCGAACGCCCGGCCGCCAGGCATTCCATGAGCATGCGCCAGCCCTGCCCGGCCAGCGCCGGGCCGCCGATGATCCAGTCGAGCGGCATGAAGACATCCGTGCCCGAGTTCGGTCCGTTCTGGAACACGGCATTCAGCGGGAAATGGCGGCGACCGATATTCACTCCGGGATGATCGGTCGGTACCAGCGCGCAGGTGATGCCCAAATCGGTTTCGCCGCCGAGCAACTGGTCGGGATCGTGCAGGCGGAAGGCCAGGCCGAGGATGGTGCAGATCGGGCCCAAGGTTATGTAGCGCTTGTCCCAGGTGACGCGCATGCCGACGACTTCCTTGCCTTGCCACTGGCCTTTGCAGACGATGCCGATATCCGGAATCGATGCGGCGTCGGAGCCGGCATGGGGATTGGTCAAGGCGAAGGCGGGAATCTCCAGCCCCTTCGCCAGGCGCGGCAGGTAGTGGTTCTTCTGTTCCTCGGTGCCGTAATGCAGCAGCAGTTCGGCCGGGCCGAGCGAGTTCGGCACCATCACCGACACCGCCGCCGCCGAGCAGCGCGTGGACAATTTCTGCACCACCGCCGAGTGCGCGTAGGCAGAGAATTCGAGTCCGCCGTAACGCTTGGGAATGATCATGCCGAGGAAGCCATGCTCCTTGACGTAGGCCCAGGCCTCGGGTGCAAGATCATGGTGAATCTGCGTCGTGTCCCAGTCGCTGACCATGGCGCACAGCGTCTCGCATTCGTTGTCGAGAAAGGCTTGTTCGACCGCCGTCAGTTTCGGCTGCGGATAGTCGAGCAGGGTCTGCCAGTTCGGGCGGCCCGAGAAAAGTTCGCCCTCCCACCAGACGGTGCCGGCTTCCAGCGCTTCCTTTTCGGTTTGCGACATCGCCGGTAGCAGCTTCTTGTAGATGGCGAAGATGGCCCCGGTGAGCAGGGCGCGGCGCAGGGGCGGCAGCAACAGCACGGCGGCGGCCGTGGTGGCAAATGCAGCGATCAGTAACCAGGTCATGGTGTTCTCCTTCGACTAAATTCTCGTCAGGCCGCACGCTTCGCGCGCGGCTTCTTGACGGGTTTGGATTGGATTTCAGGCAGTGGCGCGCGCAGGCCGCCGATGAGGAAACTCATCAGCCGCACATAGAGCGCCTCGGGATCGGTGTCGTCGATGGGCCCGAGCAGGCGCAGCGCATCGGCCCCGGAAATGGCGTAGGACAGCGCACCCATCATGAAATGGAAGCGCCAGAGAAATTCCTCCTGCGGCACGTCGGGCAGGGCCTTGAAAAAGGCCGCCTTGAAGCGCGCGATGACTTCGGCGTACTCCTCGGCGAGGAAGGTGCGAACGAAATCCGTCGGCTCGGTGTAGGTGCGGCCCAGCAGGCGCATGAAGGTCTGGCCGCCATTCCGGTCGGCCGCCATGCGGATCGCGACGCCGAAAAAGGCCTCGACGATCTGCCGCGGCTTCAGCGGCGCGCCCTTGGCCTCTAGCTCGAACGCATCCAGCGCGGCGATGCGCTGCTCGTTGAGCCAGGTCAGGCGACGACGGAACACCGCCTCGATCAGCGCCTCTTTCGAGCCGAAGTGATAGTTGACCGCAGCAAGATTGGCTTTCGCCGCGGTGGTGATCATGCGCAGCGTGGTGCCGTCGAGGCCGTGCTGCACCAGGAGATTTTCTGCGGCGTCGAGAATGCGGGAGCGGGTGTCGGGTTCCATGGCAGGCAGGCCTTGAACAAACGGCAGTTTAAAACGGATGTTTTAATTCTGCGCAATGAATCCCGAAATGTCAATCCCCGTGCGGTTCGCCACCACTCATGCAGAGCATGGCGGCCCGAAGCATTCCGCCACGCATGGCGCCGTCAAACTCCTTGCCCGGCGCCGGCCCGGTTCAAGGCCGGGAACGCCGCCCGCTGTCGAGCTTGCGCCACTGCCCGGGGCGCTTGGCCTTGTCCACTGCGGCCTTGGGCTTGGGCACCAGCATGTTTCTGCCCGGACCTTTGAGGAAAGTCCGGTGCGCGAGGATCGCGACAGTGAGTTGTTCCGTGGTCAGCGGGATGGCCGCGGCCTCCCCGCTCGGCGCATAGCCGGCGAGCTGTTCCCTGATGATGGACAGGCGCGCTTCGGTTTCCAGCTTTTTGCGCGGCAGGCTCGCCATGATCTGCAGCGCAGCGGGCGTCAGCCGGAAGCGGCCCACCTCCTCGGCAATCAAGCCCTGGGTCGAGAGCCGAAGAAATGCCGCCGCCAGATCCACATCGAGCGGAATCGAACCGTGGATCAGATCGGTGGCGGCCATGATTTCCACAAGTTCGGCCGGCCGTCGCTTGGAAGCAAGCGCTGCGGCAAGCAGGAGGAGTACATCCACATCGTGGATCGGGTGCATGGAATGGCCTTTGAATGAAGCGGGACGGGAGCCGACGGGCAAAGATGTCCGACACGCGGCGCGCGGTCGGCAGAAAATCCTGCGAGTGCCAAGGGGCCGCTCGCGAGGACGAGAGTGTACTGGTTTGCGGCGCACGCTGGTTGAGTGCTGGCGTATCGTGAGCGGCCGCTCTTGGTGTCGCTGTCCCATGTCGGCTTTCGGCCCAGTGACATCGCTCCATATCGGCCGACTCAATCGGCGCTACCCACTCTTCCCGCCTGAATTTCGGCTACACAGCCTCAACGGACAGCGGCCGATTCCCGGGCTCAGCCGTCGCCGGCCACCTGTGCATTGAGCACTTTCAGCAGGCGCTCGACCTCGGCGAAGAGGTGTTGCGCCAGCGCGTCGGCCTCGCGCAAGTCACCGGCCCGCGCCAGGGCTTCCAGCTCCTTGGCGCGTCGCGTCGCAGGATCGGCGCCGAAGGCTGACAGCGAACCGCGCATGGAATGGGTGACCCGCATCACCATGTCTGCATCGCCCGCGGCAAGGCCGGCACGCAACTGTGCGCAATCCTTGGGGAAATGTTCGAGGAAGGTCGGGGTGACGACTTCGACGATTTCCGCATCCATGGCGGCCACCGCCGCGGCATAGTCGAAATCGGCGAGCGGCGGGTCTGCGGCGAACGAATGGCCGGCAAGCCCCTCGGGGCTCTGGCGGTTCTGCACGATCTGCGCTGCCGACAGCACGCCGAGCTTTTGGGCAAGGTCGGCGGCCTTGATCGGTTTGGCGATGTAATCGTCCATGCCTGCGTCGAGGCAGGCTTCGCGGTCGCCCTGCATGGCGTTGGCGGTCATGGCGATGATGGGCAGACGGGGTTTCCCCATTGCCGCTTCGCGGCGCCGTATCTCGTGCGTGGCCTCGATACCGCCCATGACCGGCATCTGCATGTCCATCAGGACGACGT
>JBIJDI010000153.1:0-6184 GCA_044344235.1 Sulfuritalea sp.
CGATCTTCTCGCGCTCCTTGAAACGCTTCAATTGCTCTTCCTGGCTGATCTGCAGCCAGAACTTCATTACGATGACGCCGGCATCGGCAAGGTCATGCTCGAAATCGTTGATTTCGGTATAGGCGCGTAGCCAGTCGGCGTCGGCACAGAAGCCCTCGACGCGCTCGACCAGTACGCGGCCGTACCAGGTGCGGTCGAAAATCGCCACCCGGCCGTTGCGCGGAATGTGCCGCCAGAAGCGCCACAGGTAAGGTTGGGCGCGCTCTTCCTCGGTCGGCGCGGCAACCGGAATGATCTGGTAGTCGCGTGCATCCATCGAGGCGGTGATGCGGCGGATCGCGCCGCCCTTGCCGGCGGCATCGGCCCCCTCGAAGGCGCACACCAGCGAGCGGCCCTTGAAGCGCGGATCGCGCACCAGTTCGGACAGCTTGCCCTGCCATTTCGCCAGCTGATCGTCGTATTCCTTCTCGCTCAGCCGATGCGTGAGCCGGAGTTCGGACAGCACGTTGCGCCCGTCGATATTCACGCGTATCGGCGGTGCCACCGGTGTCGTCTGCTTGCTGGCATCGGACAGGCGCTGGCGAATCGCCTCGAGCAGGATTTTTCCCGTGGTCATCGAGCGATAGCGATCATCCTCGCCCTCGATGATGATCCAGGGCGCCCAGGGCGTATTGGTCATGCGCAACACGTGGCCGACCACATCCTGCAGCTTGTCGTAGGTCTTGAGGCGCTCCCAGTTCCATTTGGTGACGCGCCAGGCCGTCTGCGGGTTCTTTTCCAACGCCTTCAGTCGACGCTTCTGGCCGTCCTTGGTGAGGTGGAACCAGAACTTCAGCACCAGCGCGCCTTCATTGACCAGCATGGCCTCGAAGCGGTTGATCTGGTCGATGCGCGCATCCATGTCCGCCTGGGTCATGCTGCCGTCGAGGCGGTCGTGGATCGGGCTTGAATACCAGGAACCGGCGAACACGCCGATGCGGCCCTTGGGCGGCAACGCGCGCCAGTAGCGCCACATGAAGGGTCGTGCGCTTTCCTCGTCGGTCGGCGCCGAAAACGCCAGGGTCGAGATGAAGCGCGGGTCCATCCACTCGTACAGGATGTTGATGGTCTCGCCCTTGCCGGCGCCGTCCTGGCCGCTGACCAGCACCACCACTGGAATCTTGCCGTTTTCCTTGAGGTCGTACTGTGCATCCTGCAATGCCGCGCGCAGGGCCGGTACGGCTTTCTTGTAAGTGTCCTTGTCGACCTTGTGGCCGATTTCCGCGGATTCAAACATCACCAATCTCCCCAAAGTGCCATCATCGCCGCCAAGGCGCCGAGTCCGGCGGTTTCGGTGCGCAGCACGCGCGGCCCCAGCCTGACAGGATGGAAGCCGGCGGCCCGCGCCGCCAACAATTCGCCCTCCTCAAAGCCGCCCTCCGGGCCCACCAACAGGCTGACCGGACCCTCAGGCGCCTTCAGGTCGCGCAGGGACCCGGTGGCCTCCGGCGCGCATACAAAGCGTAGCCCATTTTCCTGCGCTGCCATGCCAAGGTATTGCGGCAGATCAAGAATTGGTGCGACAGCGGGGACACGATTGCGGCCGGACTGCTCGCAGGCGGCGATCGCAATGTTGCGCCAATGCACCACGCGGCGTTCTGCACGTTCGCCGGAAAGCCTGACCAGGCTGCGCTTTGCCGTTACCGGCTGGATGCGCCTCACGCCCAGTTCGACCGCTTTTTGCACGACCAGATCCATCTTGTCGCTGGCCGGCAGGCCTTGTATCAGCGTCAGGTCCAGTGGCGACTCGCAGTCGATGTCGTCAAATGCTTCGAGCGTCGCGCGCAAGGCCTTGCCGGCCGGGTGCAGCGTGGCTTGCCATTGCCCGCCGCGTCCGTCGAACAGAATCGCCGTGTCGCCAGCGCCGACTCTCAGGACCTTCAGCGCATGGTGGGCAGCTTCGGCGGCCAACTCAACCGTCGCGCCGGGGTGCAGCGGGAAGGGGCAGAAGAATCTCGGTATCATGTTTGGATTATCGCTAATAATCGGAGACAGCGCATGGCCAGTCTTTCCCCACCCGTCTGCGACTTCGGCCGCCCGGCCATTGATTTCGACCTGCCGGGCGTCGATGGCCAGCGTCACAGCCTGGCCAGCGCACGCGGTCCAAGGGGTTTGCTGGTGATGTTCATCTGCAATCACTGCCCCTACGTCAAGGCGGTCATCCATCGCATCGTGCGCGACACGCGGGAACTCGCCACGCTGGGCGTCGGCAGCATCGCAATCATGAGCAACGACCCGATCGACTACCCTGAGGATTCCTGGACGAACATGGTGCAAATCGCGCGCGATCTGGAGTTTCCCTTTCCCTATGTGCTGGATCAATCGCAGGCGGTGGCGAGAGCTTACGGTGCCGTGTGCACGCCGGATTTCTTCGGGTACAACGCGCAGCTGCAACTTCAGTATCGCGGCCGCCTCGACGAGTCGCGCAAGGAGACCGCGCCCGAAGGTGTCCGCCGCGACCTGTTCGAAGCGATGCGACAGGTAGGCTCAAGCGGACAAGGGCCTGCGCAACAGATGCCGGGTATCGGCTGCTCGATCAAGTGGGCGAACCCGTGAGGCTCTTTCTGTTCGTCGCGACCCTCATGGCGATGACTTCGGCTGGCGCGGCCGACAATGTATTGCTGATCCAGATGCAGCCGGGAGGCCGTTACCTGGTCTGGCATACCGAAGGGGAAAGCCAACTGACGGACGACGAAGCCATGGCGCTCGAGGTGACCGCCACACCCGGAGGTGGCGAAGAAGTGCCGACCAGCGCCGGCCCGGCCCGTGCCTATGAAACCAGTGACGGCGTGACGATCAGCCTGCCCGCAGCGAAGAACGACAAGTCGTTGCTGATCGATCGCGACAGTTGCGGGCATATCCGGCTCTGGCATGCCGCCGGCACCACCAATCTGTCGGACGACGAGATTACCGACATTGTCATGAGCGCACTTCCCGAGGGTGGCAAGCGCATCACCTTGGGCAGCCGACACGTCAAGGCCTTCATCACCCGATTGGGCGTGACGGCGACGCTCTGGAACGTCCCGGCCAAATAACCAACCGACCGGCGTTACCCCTCAGCGCGTGGACGTCGCCTTGGTGCCCGGCGCCTGCTTGCCGACCTGCGCCTCTATCAGACGCGAACCCTCGCCATCCATGAACCTGACGAAGGCGGTCGCTGCCGGCATCAATCGCTTGTCGGTGCGATAGACGAGACGCCATTGGCGTTTGACCGGCGTACCGGCGACGTTCAGCTTGACCAGGCGGCCGACCGAGCGCTCGAGCCCGATGGTGTGTTCCGAAATGAAGGACAGCCCCAGTCCTGCCATCACGGCCTGCTTGATGGTCTCGTTGCTGCCCAGTTCCATGAGGGCGCCGGGCGTGACGCCATGCTCTTCGAGGAAGCGCTCGAGCGCGCTGCGCGTGCCGGAGCCTGGTTCGCGGATCAGCAGGGTTTCTTCTGCCAGTCGCTGCGGATCAATGCGTTTCTTGTCGGCCAGCGGGTGGTCGGGCGCGGCAATGAACACCAACGGGTGCTCGGCAAATATCTTGGCCACGGTTTCGAACTCGCTCGGTGGCGTGCCCATGATGGCCAGGTCGATGCCGTTTTCGGCAAGCTGGCGCACGATGGTGCCGCGGTTGTTCACCATCAGCTCGAGTTCAACGCCCGGATGCCGGCGTCGGAATTCAGCCAGCAGCGACGGTGCGAAATACTTGGCGGTGCTGACGACGCCGATCTTCAGTCGCCCGGCTTCGACTCCCTTGAGTGCGGCCAGCGCTTCGCCGGCCTCGCGCAGTTGCTCGGCGATACGCTGTGCCTGGCGCGCCACCTCCTCGCCGGCGGCGGTGAGCCGCACTTTCTTGCCGGCCTGTTCGGTCAGCGGCAGTCCGGCCTGATCTTCGAGGGCTTGCACCTGCATCGACACCGCGGGCTGGGTCAGGTGCAGCTCCTCGGCGGCGCGCGAGAAGGAGAGATGGCGGGCCACCGCCTCGAATATCTTGAGTTGACGCAGAGTGACGTTCTTCATGACTGAGTATGCGAATGATTTCCCATAAAGGATTCAAGTTCGTGAAACGGCAGTGGCCGCGAGAAATAGAAGCCCTGAAATTCGTCGCAGTCCGCGCTCCTCAGCAAGGTGAGTTGTTCCGCGGTCTCGACGCCCTCAGCGACCACCTTGATCCCGAGGCTGTGAGCCAGCGCGATGGTTCCCTTGACGATGGCCATATCGTTCGAATCGTGGGCGATTTCGGCAAAAAAGGCACGGTCAATCTTGAGGTAGTCGAACCGCAGCTGTTTCAGGGTGGACAGCGATGAACGGCCGGTGCCGAAGTCATCGATGGCCAGCGAGATGCCCATGTTGCACAGTCCGCGCAGCAGCAGGGCGGATCTTTCCGGGCTCTCCATCGCCATGCTTTCCGTAACCTCGAATCCCAGCAGACGGGCAGGCAGACCGGCCGTTTTCAATGCTTCGGCGACGTGCTCCGGCAGGCTTGCCTGACGCAGTTGCCTGGCGGAAAGATTGATCGCCACCGATGGCGCCGGGATGCCGGCATCCTGCCACGCCCGCAACTGACGGGTGACCGATGCCAGCACCCATTCGCCGATGAGGACAATGAGGTCGCTTTCCTCGGCGATCGGAATGAACCGCTCGGGCAACTGGAGGCCATGGCCTGGCCGATCCCAGCGTATCAGCGCCTCGACCCCGGTGATCCGGCCGCCCTGATCGAGGCGCGGCTGGTAGTGGAGTACGAACTGGTCGAGCTTGAGGGCGGCGCGCAACTGCTGTTCGACATCAATCCGGGCCATCGCTGCCTGATTCATTTCCGGCGAGAAGAACTGGAACCCGTTGCGTCCCTTTTCCTTGGCGTGGTACATCGCCGTATCGGCGTACTTCATCACGGTGCCGACATCATTGCCGTCCTGGGGATAGATGCTGACGCCGATGGATGGCGTGCTGTGCAGGGTGTGGCCTTCGATCTGATAGGGCTGGCAGAGCGCGGCCAGAAGGTTTCCTGCGACGGTGGTCGCGACAGCGGGGGTTTCAAGTGCCGGCACCACAATGACGAACTCGTCGCCGCCGAGGCGCGCAACGGTATCCGAAGAGCGGACGGTTTGCCGCAGGCGGCGCGCCACTTCGATCAGCAGCAGGTCGCCGACATGATGTCCGAGCGTATCGTTGATGGTCTTGAAGCGGTCGAGATCGAGGAACATCACGGCGACACTGTGCTGGCTGCGGTCGGCGGCGGCGATCGACTGTTCCAGCCGCGCTTCGAGTTCCATGCGGTTGGGCAGGGTGGTCAGCGGATCGTGATGCGCCAGATGGTGAATGTGTTCTTCGGCCTGTTTTCTTTCCGTGATGTCGGAGAAAATTGAAACATAGTGCACCCGGTTGGCGTCCTCCCGGTCACGCACGACATTGATGGTCATCCATTTCGGGTAGATTTCACCGGTCTTGCGCCGATCCCAAACCTCGCCTTCCCAAAAATCGTTCTCGCCCAGCGATGTAGACATCCTTTTGAAGAACTCTGCATCGTGCAGGCCGGAGCCAAAAACCCCGGGATCGCGCCCCAGAACCTCGTCTTCGGCATAACCGGTAATCCGGACGAAGGACTGGTTCACCGAAATGATGTGGTTCTCACGGTCGGCAATCATGATCGCCACCGGGCTGTTGTCGAACACCTTTTCGGTCAACAACAGGCGCTCTTCGGTTTCCTTGCGTTCGGTGATGTCGAAGTCCGCGCCGATCAGGCGCAGAACCTGTCCCGTGGTGGCGTCGCGCACGATGTGGTCATGAACTTCCAGGTGGCGGATGGTGCCGTCAGGCCTGACGATCCGGTAGGCCAACTTGACGTCGGCGGCCGTGCCGCGCAGCGCGGCGACGACTTCCGTGATGGTGCGTTCCCTGTCGTCCGGATGGAGGTAGTCGGTCCAGTCATTGAACTGGCCGTTTCTGCCTTCGGGTGAGACGCCGAATATGTCGAATACCCGCGCGTCGGCCAGCAGCTTGTTCTCCTTCGCGTCCCAGTCGAAAATGCCGAGACCGACCGTCTTCAGTGCCAGCGAAAAGCGTTCGTGCAGGCGCAGCAGTTCGCGCTCGGCCTGTTTGCGTGCGGTGATGTCGGTATAGATCGTGATGAAGCCGCCGCCCGGCAAAGGCGCCCCGCG
>JBIJDI010000154.1:0-6176 GCA_044344235.1 Sulfuritalea sp.
AGATGGCGATCACCATCAGCATGTAAAGCATGCCGCGGCGATGATTGCGGTGGGCGGGGGTCATCGGCGATTCACAACTGAAGCACGCCACCGGCCAGATGGCGCGACGTGGCGAGGCGGGCCAGCGTCGGCAGCAGGTTGAGGCTGGTGGTTTCCTTCAGGTGTTTGGCTGCTGTTTTCAGATCTTCGAGAGTCGGCGTGTCGCCAGCGCCGACTCTTCCCAGTGCGATGGCGTTGCCGCTGTCACAGGAGGGAAAGGCGATGGCATGGCCCTCGAAGGCTTCTTCCAGCCGCGCCACGCTGTTGCGGAAATCCTTGCGCCGCGACAGCAGGTTTACGCACAGCACGCCGTCGTTCGCCAGCCGGGCGCGGCAATCGAGGTAGAAGGGCAGGGTGTCGAGCCGGCCGGTGCGGGCGGCGGCATCGAAGCCGTCGACCAGGATCAGGTCGTAGCGCTGCTTCGTTTCGACCACGAAGTCGGCGCCGTCGCCGTGGCGGATGTCGATGCGCGCCGGATCGTCCGGCAGCTTGAAGAACTGCCGCGCGGCGGCTTCGACGCGCGGATCGATTTCGATCACCGTCAGCTTCGCCTGCGGCCGGTAGCGGTAGAGGAACTTGGTCACCGAGGCGGCGCCCAAGCCGATCTGCAACACCTTCCGCGGCCAGTCGTCGCCGTGCAGCAGCAGCGGCGTCATCATCTCGCGGGTGTAGTCGAGTTCCAGCGCAAAGGGCCGCGCGATGCGCATGGCGCCCTGGATCCAGCTCGAACCGAAATGGAGAAAACGGACGCCCGCTTCCTCGCTGATGTCTATGTTCAATGCAGCAGCCGCCCGTCGGGCGGGAACAGCTCGTCCACTATTTCGGCGCCGAAGCGGTATTCGTGGCCGCAGATTTCGTCTTCGATGGCGATGATCTCGGCGTCGCCGAGCATGGATTCGACTTCTTCGCGACCGAGCGAGAGCAGCATGTTGCGCACCTTTTCCTCGTCGCGCGGGCAATGCCAGGCGGCCGGGCGCGGCTCGAAGAGGCGGACGCTTTCCTCGCTGAACAGCCTCGTCAGCAAGGTTTCAGGCGGCAGTGCGAGTTCTTCGGGGCGCACCGTTGCAGCAAGCTGTTCGATGCGGTTCCAGCCGTCCGGATCGCGCGCGTCGGCGGTCGGCAGCTTTTGCAGGAACAACCCGCAGGCCGTGTCGGGCGTTGCCGCCAGCCACAGGCGTGACGGCTGCTGTTCGGATTGTTCGAGGTAGTGCTCGAAGATTTTTGCCAGCGTGCTACCGGCCAGCGGCACCACGCTCTGGTAGGGCGTTTGCGCGGTTTTCGGCTGCAGGGTCAGCACCAGCTGGCCGTCGCCGAGCAGGTCGCTGACGCTGCCGATGTTGGCTTCGGCATCCGCCGCCAGTTCGCTTTTGGCCATGCCGCGCAACTGCAGTTGCTCGTTGCAGTCCATCACCAGCATGGATACCGGGCCGTGGCCCTGCAGCTGGAAGTTCAGGCGCCCGGGGGTCTTCAGGTTGCTGCCAATCAGCGCGGTGACGGCGGCCAGTTCGCCGAGCAGCTCGCGCACCGGCACGGCGTAGTTGCGCCGGCTGGTCATGGCGGCCCAGGAGGGGCCGAGCTGCACCAGCGCGCCGCGGATGTCGAGGTCTTCCAGCAGGAAGCGATGGACTTGATCCATGATCAGCCAGTGACCTGCATATTTCCGTTCGGGCTGAGCTTGTCGAAGCCCTCTGCGCCCTTCGACAGGCTCAGGACGAACGGCATGGGAATGGGGCCGCCATTGTTGGGACCCACGTTAGCGTACAAAACTGTCGAATACGGTCGGGTCGAAGCCCACCAGGAGCTGCCCGGCGTCGTTTTCCGTCACCGGTCGGCGGATCACGCTGGAATGCTCCACCATCAGCGCCACGGCCTGCCCCTGCGTGGTGATGGCCTGCTGCTCGGGCGTCAGCTTGCGCCAGGTGGGGCCTTTGGTGTTCATCAGCGCCTGCCAGCCCAGGGTGCGGCACCACTTGACGAGTTCATCGCGCGGCACGCCCTGTTTCTTGTAGTCGTGGAATTCGTAGCTGATGCCGTTGGCGTCGCACCAGTTGAAGGCCTTCTTCATGGTGTCGCAGTTTTTGATGCCGAAGATTTTTATCATTGCAGTGCGTGTGGCGCGAATCGTGGGGGAGAGCCGAATCATAACAAACGGGGCATAATCGCCCGCCATGAGCACCCCCAACGCCCCCCTGCGCAGCGAGGCGCAGCAGCGCGCCGACCAGATCGGGATCTTCCAGGCGGAACTGGCCCGGCTGGAAAGCGAAGGCGTGCTGCGTCTCGATCCTGCCCAGCAACAGGCAGTGCAAGGTCACCACGCCGCTTTGCTGTCCGGATTTGCCGGCCGCTTCGATATCGATCGCGACGCCCAGGCCAAACAGTTGTCGCTCGGCATGCGGGTGGCATCCTTCCTCGGCGCACTGGCCCTGGCGGCCAGCGTGTTCTTTCTGTTCTACCAGTTCTGGGGGCGCTTCGACGAGACGGCCCAGGTGGTGATCCTGCTGGGTGCGGCGCTGGCCAGCGTTGGATTGACGGTCCTGATCCAGACCCGCGATTCGTCGGGATACTTCACCAAGCTGGCGGCGATGGTGGCCTTTGCCTGCTTCGTGCTCAATCTCACCATGCTCGGCCAGATATTCAACATCACGCCGACGGACCGCGCGCTGATCCCTTGGGCGGCGCTGGCTTTCCTGCTGGCCTACGCCTTCGATCTGCGCCTCTTGCTGGCGGCGGGGATCTGTTGCGTGATCGCCTTCACCGCTGCGCGGGTCGGCGAATGGGGCGGCATCTACTGGCTGCATTCAGGCGAGCGGCCGGAGAATTTCTTCCCGGTGGCCGCGCTGCTGTTCGCCGTGCCGGCGCTGATCGGGCATCGCAGCGTTTCGGGCTTTGCCTCCCTTTACCGCATCTTCGGCCTGCTCTGCCTGCTGGTGCCGATGCTGGTGCTCGGCCATTGGGGTTGGGGCAGCTATCTTGCCGGCTATGAGGGCGTCGAGACCAAAGCCATCGAAGGCGGCTACGAGCTTGCCGGCTTCGTCGGCAGCGCGCTGGCGATCTGGGTCGGTGTGCGGCGGAGGTGGTCCGACACGGTCAACACCGGCATCACCTTCTTTGTCATCTTCCTGTACACCAAGTTCTTCGACTGGTGGTGGGCCGCCATGCCGAAGTACCTGTTCTTCCTTGTGCTCGGCCTTGCCGCGATCCTGATCCTGCTGGTGCTGAAGCGCCTGCGCCGGATGGGGCGCGGGGCAGGGGAGCTCGCGCCATGAAGCTCACGCCGCGCAACACGCTGGTAGCCGGTGCGTTGCTGATCCTGTTGGCCAATGCCGTGGCGCTCATCGGCGTTTACCTCAATCGCAGCGGCGAGGTGGAGAGCCGGCTGACGCTTTCCCAGCGCGAACTGACCATGCCCTGGGGCTGGCGGGGAAGCAAGGACAACAGCGGGCTGGCGCTGACGCTGAACTGGCGCGTGAACGACAGCAATGTCAGCGATTTGTTTGGTGGCTTCGGCTTCATTGGAGGCACGCCGGAGTGGCTCGACGAAGCGCACATGATGGCGCTCGGCTTCGACACCACGGACTGGTCCCGCGACAGCGACGCGCGACGCCGCTTCGAACGCGCCTTGCCGCGCGAAGTGCTGCTGGTGCTGGAACTTGCCGGCCCGGCCTGGCAACAGGCGCGGGAAAGGGCTCTGGCCAACGCTGCACGCCACGAAGCGGCCCGACTAGCGAATGCCGACAGCAAGGAATTCATCGAAAAGGCGAAGCGCGCGCAGGACGCTTTGCGCCTCGAGGAAGCCCACGCCAGCCGGCTCTTCGCCATCGACACCGGGCTGGATCGCGCCGCCCTGCGTGTCAAGTATCCTGATCGCAGCCGTTTCCTGATCCTCAAGGCGACGGTGCGGCCGCGGCTGGTGAGCCAGGACAAGAAAACGCGCGTTACCGGCTATGTCAGCGCGCTGGCCGTGACGCAGATCAACGTGCCGCATGCCCTGCGCCCCGTGCTGGAACCGGCATTGCGCAAGCAGCAGCGCACGGTGGCGAACTCCGGCACTCCCTTCGAGGCGACGATTGCCTTCGGCCAGCGACTGGAACCCTGGCTGGAGTCGGTGCTGGTGGCACGGTGATTCGCGCTCCGCTCCTGCCCCCATCCCCTCCCCGACCATCCCCTTGAGGGGGAGGGAGAAAGCCTCTCAAACACGGCATAATCGTCAGTCATGAATACATCCTTTCTCCTGCGCCGCGTGCTTCCGGCGCTCATCCTTGTCGCGCTGGCCGCCGGCGGTTTTTTCTGGACCACGCGGGCCAAGCCGGTGGTGGTGATGCTGAAGACCGTCGATCGCGGCAATGTCGAGTCCACCGTCGTCAATACCCGCGCGGGCACGGTCGACGCCTGCCAGCGCACCAAGCTGTCGACCATCCTCGGCGGGCGCATCGAAGTGCTGGCGGTGAAGCAGGGGGATTACGTCAAGAAGGGCCAGCTGCTGATGAAGTTGTGGAACGACGACCAGAAGGCGCAGCAGAGGCTCGCCGAGGCCGCGCTCGGCTCGGTGCGGCAACATCTGAACGAAATCTGCACCACCGCCTCGCGCGCCGCGCGCGACGCGACGCGCCAGGGCAACCTGCGCGCCAAGGGCTTCATCTCGGAGGCCGGCGAAGACACGGCGCGCACCGAGGCCGAGGTGCGCAAGGCCTCCTGCGACGCCGCCCGCGCCGACGTCGGACAGGCCGAAGCCAAGGTGCATGCGACCAAGGTGGAGCAGGGGCGCACCGTGCTTTACGCGCCCTTCGACGGCATCGTCGCCAAGATCGTCGGCGAACTCGGCGAGTACTCGACGCCCTCGCCGCCCGGCGTGCCGACGCCGCCGGCGATTGACCTGATCGACGATACCTGCCTCTACGTCACGGCACCGATGGACGAGGTCGATGCGCCCAAGATCAAGGTCGGCCTGTCGGTGCGCGTTTCGCTCGACGCCCTGCCCAAGCAACCGCTGAAGGGCAAGGTGCGTCGCGTCGCGCCCTACGTGTTGGCGGTCGAGAAGCAGTCCCGCACCGTCGATGTCGAAGTGGATTTCGAGCGGCCCGCCACCGGCAAGCTGCTTGTCGGCTACAGCGCCGACGTCGAGATCGTGCTCGGTGGTCGCGAGAATGTATTGCGGGTGCCGACAGCGGCGCTGATCGAAGGGTCGAAAGTCATGGTGCTCAATGTCGACAGCGGCAAGCTGGAGGAGCGCAAGGTGAAGGTCGGCATCGCCAACTGGGAGTTCACCGAAATCGTCGAGGGATTGGCCGAAGGCGAGCGCATCGTCATCTCGCTGGAACGCGAGGGCGTGAAAGTCGGCGCTCGCGCCACGGCGGACGAAAAATCGAAATAGTTAGCTGGCATGAAATATATTGAAACCACCGTTCGCCCTGAGCTTGTCGAAGGGCCCAAGGGGGCTTCGACAAGCTCAGCCCGAACGGTCGAACATATTGCTCTTTATATAACATGAGCGTCATCCAGCTCGCCGGCATCGAGCGCGTCTTCCACCTCGGGGACAGCGTGGTGCACGCGTTGACCGGGCTCAATGTCGTCATCGAGCCCGGCGAATACGTCGCGATCATGGGGCCGTCGGGCTCCGGCAAGTCGACGCTGCTCAACCTGCTCGGCCTGCTCGACCGGCCGGATGCCGGTTCCTACCATCTCGAAGGCCGCGACGTCACGACGCTCTCGCCCGACGAGCAGGCGGAGGTGCGCAGCCATCGCATCGGCTTCGTGTTCCAGAGTTTCCACCTCGTGCCGCGTCTTACCGCCGCCGAAAACGTGGCGCTGCCGATGATGCTGGCCGGCATCCCGGCGGCGGAGCGGGCGCAGCGGGTCGAGCAGGCGCTCAAGGATTTCGGCCTCGACCAGCGCGCCGACCACCGCCCCGACCAGCTTTCCGGCGGCCAGCGGCAGCGCGTCGCGATTGCCCGTGCCACCATCATGCAGCCGGCCGTGCTGCTTGCCGACGAGCCGACCGGCAACCTCGATCGGGCCACCGGGGAAGACGTCATCGACCTGCTCGAAGTGCTCAACCAGCGCGGCATGACCCTGATCGTCGTCACCCACGACCAGAAGATCGGCGGTCGGGCGCGGCGCCAGTTGATGATGGAAGACGG
>JBIJDI010000155.1:0-6160 GCA_044344235.1 Sulfuritalea sp.
GCCATGAAGGGCTTGAAGGTCGAGCCCGGCGGATAGGCGCCGTTCAGGGCGCGGTTGACCATCGGTTTGTCGGGAGACTCGTTGAGCTCCTTCCAGCTCTGCGTATCGATGCCATCGACAAACAGGTTGGGATCGTAGTTGGGTACCGCGACCAGCGCCAGAATGCCGCCAGTGGCCGGTTCGATAGCGACCAGCGCACCCTTTCGGTCGCCGAAGGCCTGCTCGGCGATACGCTGCAGTTCAACGTCGATAGTGAGCGTTAGATTGTTGCCGGCCACCGGCGCGGTGCGGGCCAGGGTGCGCACCGCACGGCCGCCGGCATCGACTTCCACTTGTTCGAAACCGGTGTCGCCATGCAGGTCGAACTCATAGTGCTGTTCCAGTCCGGTCTTGCCGAAGTGATCCGTTCCGCGATAGTTCGCATCCAGATCCTTCTCCTCGATCTTTTCCAGATCGCGGTCGGTAACCCGGCCGATGTAGCCCAGCATGTGCGAGGCAAATGCGCCGCCCGGATACTGACGAAACAGGCGCGCCTTGATCTCCACGCCCGGGAAGCGGTAGCGATGGGCGATGAACTTCGCCACTTCCTCGTCCGTCAGCCGCGTCCGGATCGGCAGCGACTCGAAGTTACGACTTTCCTCCAGCAGCTTCTTGAAGCGCTTGCGGTCCTTGGGCTGGATATCGATGATCGACGCCAGCCCATCGATCATTTGTTCCAGATCAATGGTTTTCGACGGCGTTATTTCCAGCGTGTAGGCCGAGTAATTTCGCGCCAGCACCACCCCATTGCGGTCGAGGATCAGGCCCCGATTGGGCACGATGGGCACCAAAGAAATGCGATTGTCCTCGGCGCGGGTCTGATAGTAGTCGTGCTGCACGACTTGCAGCCAGACGAAACGAATGAACAGCAGAGCGAAGCAGAACAGTACGATGCCGCCCGCCACCGCCAGTCGCGAACGGAAGCGTTCGAGTTCTTCCTGGGGATTCTTGAATTCCATCCGGGTCTAGATTGGACGGTGGACGTCTTTGTCTTCCGACCGGAACTGCGGGATCAACAGCAGGTAGGTCACCGGATGCCAGAGCAGCGCCGCGGTGAAGCTGGAAAGAAACCACAGCACACCGGGAAACTCGGCACCGACGATCATGCGCGCCACCATCATTGCCAGTTGCATGCCAAGAAACAACGGCAACACGTGCAAGGCCTGCTGCGAAAGTGGAAACCACAGCACACGTCGCGACAGGCCGGCCGCGGCGAAAGCCAGCAGCACGTAGGCGAGAGCGTGCTGCCCCATCACGCTGGCATCCGCCACGTCCATCGCCAAGCCAAGCACGAAGCCGGCGGCCATACCGACTTTCAGCGGCTGATGCACGCACCAGAAAGCCAGTACCAGCGCCACCCAGTCCGGAATGCCCGGGAACCGCCCGAAGGGAATCAGGTTCAGCAGCAAGGCGCAAAACAGCGTCACCACAATGAACCAGTTTCTGACCGGCAGCAGGATGCGGCGCGAGGAATGGGTGGGTTGCATTTAGCGGACTTTCTTCTTGACTCGCTTGCCCCGGCCCGGTTGTTCGGCGGTCGTCGGTGCATCATCCGGCTGTGGCGGCAGGGCGGTGCGATCGCCCAGCACCAGGGCCAGACCGTGACGTTCGACGCCGGCCAGTGGCGCACAAGTTATTCGGGCAAAAGAGTAGGAGCTGTCGCGGTCGATCTTGACCACTTTGGCCACGGGCAAGCCGGGCAGATAGACGCCATCGAGCCCGGAAGTCACCAGGACATCGCCGACCTGCACCTCGGCGTTCGCCGCGAGGAAACGCAGTTCCATCATGCCCGCCCCGGCACCGGCCAATACGGCGCGCAAGCCGTTACGCTGCACCTCGACGGGTATCGCCTGATCCTTGTCGGTCAGCAGCAGGACTTCCGAAGTCAGCGGGAACACCCGCGCCACTTGGCCGATGATGCCGATGTCGTCGACCACCGCCTGCCCGGCACTGATGCCATGCTGGATGCCTTTGTCGATGATCACCCGGCGCGAAAACGGATCGCGCGCGGCATAGAGAATCTCGGCGATGCGTCCTTCGACCGGCAGCCGCGCACGCATGTCGAGCAACGCTCGCAGCCGCTTGTTTTCCTGCTCCAGATGCTGCTGCCGCAGCAACAGATTGGCGGTGCCCAGCTGGCTGCGGCGCAGGTCTTCGTTTTCCTTCAGCAGGGTTGATTGTCGACTCAGATAGGCGCCGAAGTCGCCCGCAGCATCGATCGGCATCCAGGTGACGCGCTGCAGCGGCCAGGCCACCGTGGCGACCGCCAGACGCGCCCATTCCAGGGTATGGAAGCGCAGATCGGCGACCAGCAGGATCAGGGAAAGCGAGACGAAGAAGGCCAGCCGCACAAGCGGCGCCGGACCCCGCTTGAAGAAAGGGGGCGGAGCGTGGCCAACGACAGACATCAAGGCAGGTATGCCCTCGAAAAAAGATGGAACCCGATGAAGCCCCGCGTTCAACCATCACGGGGCCAGCTTGCAAGCTACACGGGGCGGGACCTACTCGTTGGCGAAAATACTGCCTAGTTTGTCCATCTTTTCAAGTGCCATGCCGGAACCGCGCACGACGCAGGTCAGCGGATCGTCGGCCACGATTACCGGCAGGCCGGTTTCTTCGGTCAGCAAACGATCCATGTCGTGCAGCAGCGCACCGCCGCCGGTCAGCACCAGGCCGCGCTCGGCAATGTCGGCGCCAAGCTCGGGCGGAGTCTTTTCGAGCGCATCCTTGACGGCCTTGACCACCTGGTTGAGCGGCTCGGACAGCGCTTCCAGCACTTCGTTGGAAGAGATGGTGAACTTGCGCGGAATGCCTTCGGCGCGGTTGATGCCGGAGACTTCCATCTCGCGCACTTCGGCGCCGGGGAAGGCGGAGCCGATCTGCTTCTTGATGTTCTCGGCGCTGTTGTCGCCGATCTGCATGCCGTAGTTGCGGCTGATGTAGGAGATGATTGCCTCGTCGAACTTGTCGCCGCCGACGCGCACCGAGTTGGCGTACACCATGCCACCGAGCGAAATCACGCCCACTTCGGTGGTGCCGCCACCGATGTCCACCACCATCGAACCGGTGGCGTCAGAGACCGGCAGGCCGGCACCGATCGCGGCGGCCATCGGCTCCTCGATCAGGTACACCTGCGAAGCGCCGGCGCCCAGTGCGGATTCGCGAATGGCGCGACGCTCGACCTGGGTCGACCCGGAGGGCACGCAGATGATGATGCGAGGGCTAGGCGAGAACAGGCGCGACTCATGCACGCGCTTGATGAACTGCTTGAGCATTTGCTCGGTCACCGTGAAGTCGGCGATCACGCCGTCCTTCAGCGGCCGGATCACCGAAATCTCCTTCGGATTGCGGCCGATCATGGTCTTGGCCTCGCGGCCGACCGCCTGAATGGTTTTCTTGGCGTTCGGGCCGCCTTCGACGCGAATGGCGACGACTGAGGGTTCATCGAGGACCACGCCCTTGCCACGCACATAAATCAGCGTATTGGCGGTGCCGAGGTCGATTGCAAGATCGTTTGAAAAATAGGAGCGGAGAAAGCCGAACATCGTGGTTCCAGTGGTAAAGCCCGCCGCGACAGGGCTGGGGCGGAAAGGTCGCTTATGATACCCTATCGCGCCGCTCAAAATAAGCGCCGATCAGGCCCTGTTTCACCCGGGTCCAACATCACTTGCCCCCATTTGTCATCATGTCCCTGAACCTGGAAGACGTCGCCCGCATCGCCCTCTTGTCCCGCATTGAACTTTCCGCCACGGAGCGCGAATCCACGCGCGATCAGCTGAACGGCATTCTGGGCTTTATCGAACAGCTGCAAGCGGTTGATACCACGGGGATTGAGCCGATGGCACACGCGGTCGACGTGGTCCAGCGGCTGCGCCCGGATGTGGTGACCGAAACCGATCGCCGTGCCGATTTCCAGGCCGTAGCGCCGGAAACCGAGGCCGGGCTGTATCTCGTTCCCAGGGTGGTCGAATGAAGCTGGCGCTTCACTGGCCAATTAAGGCCCCCCACCCCCCGTCCCCCGCCCCAAGGGCGGGGGCTACTGATTGGTGCCTCCGCGTTGCGGAGGCGAAATGACATGATCAACGCCTCACTCAAGCAGTTGTCCGCCGCGCTGACGGCGAAAGAGCTGTCCGCGGTCGAGCTGGCAACGCTCTACCTCGATCGCATCGAGAAGCACAATCCGGCGCTCAATGCATTCATCACCACCGATCGTGAAAAGACGCTGGCACAGGCGCATGCCGCAGACGAAAAACTGAGAGTCGGCGCTGGCGGTACGGCGATGTCTCCTTTGTGCGGCATCCCGCTGGCGCACAAGGACATCTTCTGCACCCAGGGCTGGCGCACCAGCTGCGGCTCGAAAATGCTGGCCAACTTCGTCTCGCCCTACGACGCCAACGTGGTCGCGAAACTCGCCGCCGCCGGCATGGTGACGCTGGGCAAGCTCAACATGGACGAGTTCGCCATGGGCTCGTCGAACGAAACCTCGTACTTCGGGCCGGTGAAGAATCCCTGGGATGTCTCCCGCGTACCCGGCGGTTCCTCGGGCGGTTCGGCGGCGGCCATCGCGGCGCGCCTGACGCCGGCGGCCACCGGCACCGACACCGGCGGCTCAATCCGGCAGCCGGCGGCCCTTTGCGGGCTCACCGGCCTCAAGCCGACCTACGGCGTGGTGTCACGCTACGGCATGATTGCCTTTGCCTCCAGCCTCGATCAGGGCGGGCCGATGGCCAAGAGCGCGGAAGACTGCGCGCTGCTGCTGAACGCCATGGCCGGCTTCGATCCCCGCGATTCGACTTCGCTGGAACGCCCCGGCGAGAATTACAGCCGCGACCTGGAGCAACCGCTGGCCGGCCTGAGGATCGGCCTGCCGAAAGAGTTCTTCGGCGAAGGCATGGATGCCGACGTGCGTGCCGCGGTCGACGCGGCGCTGGCCGAATACCGCAAGCTTGGCGCCACCACCGTGGAAGTTCAATTGCCCAACTCAGGACTTTCGGTGCCCGCGTATTACGTGATCGCGCCGGCCGAGGCCAGTTCCAACCTGTCTCGCTTCGACGGCGTGCGCTACGGCTATCGCACACCGGAGTACAACGATTTGACGGAGATGTACTCGCGCAGCCGGGCGCAGGGCTTCGGCGCCGAAGTGAAGCGCCGCATCCTGATCGGCACCTACGTGCTGTCGCACGGCTACTACGACGCCTACTACCTCAAGGCGCAGAAGATCCGCCGTCTCATCGCCGCCGACTTTGTCGAAGCATTCAAGCAATGCGACGTGATCATGGGACCGACTTCGCCTTCGGTGGCCTTCGCCTTCGGCGCCAAGAGCGCGGACCCGGTGCAGATGTACCTGTCGGACATCTACACCATCTCCACCAACCTCGCCGGCCTGCCGGGCATGTCGCTGCCCTGCGGCTTCGGCGCAAACAACATGCCGGTCGGGCTGCAGATCATCGGCAACTGGTTTGGCGAAGCGAAGATGCTCAACGTGGCGCACCAGTATCAAAAGGCGACCGACTGGCACACCCGCATGCCGGAGGGAATGAAATGAGCCGCACGACACAGTGGGAAGTCGTCATCGGGCTGGAAACCCACGCCCAGCTGCAAACAAAGTCGAAAATATTCTCCGGCAGCAGCATCGCCTTCGGTGCTGAGCCGAATGTGCAGGCCAGCGCCGTAGACATCGCGCTGCCCGGTGTGCTGCCGGTGCTCAACCGCGAAGCCGTGGTTTGCGCCATCAAGTTCGGCCTCGCCGTCGGCGCGCAAATTGCGCCGCGCTCGATCTTCGCCCGCAAGAATTATTTCTACCCCGACCTGCCCAAGGGCTACCAGATCAGCCAGTTTGAGATTCCCGTGGTTCTGGGCGGTGGCTTGAACATAACAGTCCCCCAAGGGGACTTCCTTCGGGGCGTCGGCAACGCTGGTGGGACGGCGACCGAGAAGTTCGTGAACCTGACGCGCGCCCATCTTGAAGAGGATGCCGGCAAGTCGCTGCACGAGGATTTCCACGGCCGCACCGGCATCGACCTGAATCGCGCCGGCACCCCGCTGCTGGAGATCGTCACCGAGCCGGAGATGCGATCAAGCGCCGAAGCGGTGGCCTACGCCAAAGCGCTGCATGCCCTGG
>JBIJDI010000156.1:0-6157 GCA_044344235.1 Sulfuritalea sp.
CTTGCACTGCCGGCGCCGCCGGTGCCTCAGGCGCTGCGGCAGGGGTCTCCGCCGCAAGCGGGAAATCGATTGCCGGAGGTGCCGACTCCATTGTTGGCATATCGAAACTGATATCAAGTGCTGCCGCTTCGCTCTTGACCTCCTCCTTGGCAGCGGATGCAGGGGTTTGCTCGGCCTCCGGTGCACCCAGATCGAGATCGAAATCGATCGCCGCCACATCAGAATCGGCCGCCGGCGCCGTCTCGGCGGAGCCTGCCGCCTCGGCGGTACCAATATCCAGATCAAAATCCAGGGCTACCGCCTCGGTCGCTGCGGGAGCCGCGGCCGCTGCCTGCGTGGCCGGCTGCTCGGCCTCCGCGGCGGCGTGGACGATCATCGTCGCATCCATGTCCGCGACAGGGGCAGCAGTCGCGGCCTCGGATGGCATTGACGCATAGAGGGGGTTCGTGGGGTCAATCGCGGCGCCCAAGGCCGCGGCCTTCTCCCAACCCGCACCGGTGCCGCCTGTCAGGACATGCAGGTCCTTTGCCACAGATTCAAACTGGGAAACGTTCTTGCGCGCGGCATAGATGTCGAGCAGTTTCAGATGAATCGCCTGCCGCTGCGGATCCGCCTTCAGAGCCTCCAGAAGAATTTCTTCTGCCTGCGCATCACGGCCAAATGCAAGGAACGTGTCTGCCTCAACCACGGGATCAACGGTTTCCTGATGCGCCGCCATGCCCATGCCGGTCGAACTGAACTGGCTCGGCTCCTGCTCGCCCGGAGGAGGTGCTATCGTTGTCGTGCTGAACACGGAATGCGTCGAAAGGTCGGTCTCGGCAATGGTTGCGTTGGCTTCAGCGGCCGCCGCGCGTTTCTTGCGCATCGCCGAAATTCCCAGCCAGCCGAACAGAAGGGCCAGCACTGCGCCGCCACCAAATACGAGTGGTCCGTTTTCCTCGACAAAGTCAGACTCAGGCTCGGGCGGAGGCGGAGGAGCGATTTTCTTCTTCGGAGCAGGCGGTTTGGGCGCCTCGGCCGGCTTTTCTCCGTCCGCCGGTTTGGGCGCAGCGGCTACATCGACAGGCTTGGGTGCTTCAACTGGTTTGGCGGCCTCGGCGGCTTTTGGCGGCTCAGCTACCACGGGGGCCTTGGCTACCTCGGCCGGCTTCACCGGTTCTGCTGCCTTGGGCGCCTCAACCGGCTTCGCGGCCGGCGCAGGTGCGGGAACATCCGGTTTCTTGGCTTCTACAGCAGCAGGCTTCGTCGCCTGAGCCTGCTTTTGCAGGTCAGTACCGCCCTGGCTCTTCAACTCGGCGAGTTTCTTCAGGTCATTGAGATTCTTTTCAAGATCGGCAATGCGACCACTCGCCTCCTTGAGCGCCCTGTCGCGTGCAACCAGATCCTCTTCAAGCGTTGCGATGCGACCCTGCAAAGGCTTGCCCTTGGCATCCTTCGCCGCTTCTGTTCGCGAGACTTCCAGCTTGTCCTTGCCCGTGGCCGCAGGCACCTTGTCTTCAACCCTGGGAGCGATCTTGCCAGTGACCGACTGCCTGGCACCCTGATCCCTGACCGGCTCGGCGGCCGCAGCAGAGGCCAGGCGCTTGCGATAGGCGTTGAAATCCGCCGCTTGGGCAACAATTTCCTTGCGTGCCTCGCCGGCGGAAACTGCACTCACCGCGCCGGCATCGGGAATCGCAAGGATCTTGCCGGCCTTGAGGCGATTCATGTTGCCGTCATCAAACGCCTCCTTGTTGCTGCGGAATAGGGACACCAGCATCTGATCGAGGCTGACCCCCTCAGGCTTGGTCTGCGCCGCGATCTTGCCCAGGGTGTCACCTGAAACTACCGTGCGCGAACTGCCGGCGACCTGTTTTGCCGCCGCCTTCTCGGCCATGGGCTTTGACGCCGGCGGACGACTGTCAATCACCGGGCGCGCTTCGGCGGGCATCGCCGCTGCGGGTTTCTCTGCGGGTCTGGCCACTGCCGGCTCGGACTTGATTTCCGGTGCCGAAACCGGCGCCGGAACCATCTTGGTCGCCAGGTCGGGAGGATCAAGCAGGAAGGTGTACTCGCGCACCAACCTGCCCGAAGCCCAGCTCAATTCGACCAGCATGTCGATGAAGGGCTCATTCAGGGGGCGGTCTGTCGTTACCTCGAGGTAACGACGGCCACCTCGTTCCTTGATGTCACGGGAAAACCGCAGCGTGGCCAAGGCGGGGGCATATTCGATTCCTGCCTGACGGAAAGCATCGGCAGCAGCCACCTTTGCAATCAGCGAGGGCGCTTCATCGCGGGTCGCCGTAACCTCTAGCTCAGCCTTGAGGGGCTGCCCCATGGCGGAGAGCACGGTAATCTTGCCCAGGCCGGCGGCATGTGTCGCCAGCGGCAGGACAGCAATGGCTGCCGCCAAAACGGTGGCCTTGAAACGATTTCGCTTGTCAGTATTGGGCACTGTGACTCCCGACGGCAATTTTGTCATGTTATCAAAATAACATCATGATGTTAGCGATGCAAGCTCAACCTTCCCATTACATTCTGGTCGCATGCGATACGCGGCATCAATGCAACAGAAGGCGCAGCATGCGCCGCAAAGGCTCCGCAGCGCCCCAAAGCAGCTGGTCACCGACGGTAAAAGCCGACAGATACTGCGGCCCCATGCTGAGTTTGCGCAGACGTCCCACCGGAACGCTCAAGGTTCCGGTAACGGCTGTCGGCGTCAGTTCCTTGAGGGTGATTTCGCGCTGATTGGGCACTACCTTAACCCAATCATTGTGCGCCGCCAAGATGCTGTTGATCTCGTCCAGCGGCACATCCCTTGTCAATTTGATGGTCAGCGCCTGGGAATGGCAGCGCATGGCACCAATGCGCACGCAGAGACCATCGACCGGAATGGGCGCACTATCGGGACCTGTGCGCCCGAGAATCTTGTTGGTCTCGGCCTGTCCCTTCCATTCCTCGCGGCTCTGGCCGTTGCCAAGATCCTTGTCGATCCAGGGGATCAGCGAGCCGGCCAGCGGCACACCGAAGTTCGCCGTGGGAAAGCTCTCGTCACGCAATATGCCGGCGACCTCACGATCGATGTCGAGAATCGCCGAGGCCGGATCGTCGAGCAGATTTTTCACCACGCGATGCGTCTCACCCATTTGCGTCAGCAGTTCGCGCATGTTCTGCGCGCCGGCGCCGGATGCCGCCTGATACGTCATCGACGTCATCCACTCGATCAGCCCCGCCTTGAACAGGCCGCCCAGAGCCATCATCATCAGGCTCACGGTGCAGTTGCCGCCGATCCAGTTGCGCCCACCCTTGGCCAGGCTGTCCTCGATCACGTCGAGATTCACCGGATCGAGAATGATCACGCAGTCGTCCTTCATGCGCAGGCTGGAGGCCGCATCGATCCAGTGGCCCTTCCAGCCGCCTTCACGCAGTTTGGGGAATACCTCGTTGGTGTAGTCGCCGCCCTGGCAGCTGATGATGATGTCCAGCTTCTTCAGTTCGTCGATGTTCTTTGCATCCTTGAGCGGCGGTGCTCCAACCGCGAACTCCGGCGCCTTGCCGCCGGGATTCGAGGTGGTGAAGAACACCGGCTCGATGAGGGCGAAATCATTCTCCTCACGCATCCGCTGCATCAGGACCGACCCCACCATGCCACGCCAACCAACCAGACCTACACGCTTCATCATCACTGTCTCATTGTCAGATTACAGGGCCGCCAATACGGCATCGCCCATTTCACGGGTGCCGACCTTCTTCATGCCCGACTCGTAAATGTCGCCGGTACGGAAACCCTGCGCCAGGACTTTTTTCACGGCAGCCTCGACGCGGCCGGCCGACACCTCATTGGCGAAAGTGTAGCGCAGCATCATCGCCGCCGAAAGGATTGTTGCCAGCGGGTTGGCGACACCCTTGCCGGCGATGTCCGGCGCCGAGCCATGCGAAGGCTCGTAGAGCCCCTTGTTGTTTTCATCCAGCGAGGCCGAAGGCAGCATGCCGATCGAGCCGGTGAGCATCGAAGCCTCGTCCGAGAGGATGTCGCCAAACATGTTGCCGGTAACCATGACGTCGAACTGCTTGGGATTCTTTACCAGTTGCATCGCCGCGTTATCGACCAGCATGTGCGAAAGCTCAACGTCCGGGTATTCCTTGCCGGTTTCGATGGCCACATCACGCCAGAGCTGGGTGCATTCCAGCACGTTCATCTTGTCCACCGAGCAGACCTTGCGATTGCGCTTGCGTGCCGCCTCGAAGGCCACCCGCAGGATGCGGCGGATCTCGCTCTCGGTGTAATGCATGGTGTTGAAGCCGAAGCGCTGCATTTGACCATCCACGTTGCGCATCTCGATGCCGCGCGGCTGACCGAAGTAGATGTCGCCCGTCAATTCGCGCACGATCAGGATGTCCAGCCCGGCCACTACTTCCGGCTTGAGGGTAGAGGCATTGGCCAGTTCCGGGTAGAGAATCGCCGGCCGCAGATTGGCGAACAGCCCAAGCTGCTTGCGTATGCCCAGCAAGCCCCGCTCGGGCCGCTGCTCGCGCGGATTGTTGTCCCACTGGGGGCCGCCGACGGCGCCCAGCAGCACGGCGTCGGCCGCCAGCGCCAGCTTCTGCGTCGCATCCGGATAGGGGCTGCCGGTGGCATCCACCGCACAGCCGCCCAGCAAGGCTTCTTCCATCTCGATCCCGAGATCGAGCGCCTTCAGCACGCGAACAGCCTCCGCTATGATTTCCGGCCCGATGCCATCGCCAGGCAGAACACAAATCTTCATTGAAAATCCTCTATGCAAATAGCCAGGGTTGCTCGGCCCGGCGCCGTGTCTCGAACTCGCGAATCTTTTCGGCGTGGCGCAGGGTGAGACCGATGTCATCCCATCCGTTGAGCATGCATTCCTTGCGGAAGGCGTCCGCGTCAAAGTGGATCGCATGTCCGTCAGGCCGAACCACCCGTTGTGCCTGCAGATCGACGGTCAAACGATAGCCAGGCGAGTGTTCGGCGAGGCCGAACAAGGCGTCCATCTCAGCTTTCGGCAACACGATGGGCAGCAGCCCGTTCTTGAAACAATTGTTGAAAAATATGTCCGCAAAAGACTCGCCGATAATGGCGCGAAAGCCGAAGTCGTGCAGCGCCCAGGGCGCATGTTCGCGCGACGAACCGCAACCGAAGTTGCTGCGCACGAGCAGGATCGAGACGCCCTGATAACGCTCCTGATTGAGCACGAAATTGGGATTCTTCATCCGCTTCGTGCAATCCTGCCCCGGCTCGCCATGGTCCATGTAGCGCCATTCGTCGAATGCATTCGGGCCGAAGCCCGAGCGCTTGATCGACTTGAGGAACTGTTTGGGAATGATGGCGTCGGTATCGACGTTGGCGCGGTCAAGCGGCGCCACGAGACCATCAAGCCTGACGAACTTATCCATTACTTGGCCGACTTCTCGATGACTTCGCCGCCCTTCTTGACGTCCTTGCCAATGCCTTGCACGGTATTGCAGGCCGAAAGCACCAGCATCAGGACGGAAGCGATGAGTACGCGGAACATGGATTTCTCCTTATGACAATTGACGAACATCGGCAAAGCGGCCGGCAATCGCCGCCGCCGCCGCCATGGCGGGACTGACCAGGTGGGTTCTGCCGCCGGCGCCCTGCCGCCCTTCAAAATTGCGGTTCGAGGTCGAGGCGCAGCGCTCGCCGGGATTCAGGCGATCGTCATTCATCGCCAGGCACATCGAACAGCCGGGCTGCCGCCACTCGAAGCCGGCAGCGATGAATATCTTGTCCAGCCCCTCGGCTTCGGCCTGGTCCTTGATCAGGCCCGAGCCCGGTACCACCAGCGCCAGCTTGACGTTGGCGGCAACCGTGCGGCCCTTGGCCACCGCAGCCGCCGCGCGCAAATCCTCGATGCGGGAGTTGGTGCAGGAGCCGATGAAAACCTTGTCGATCGGAATCTGGTCGATGCGCATGCGCGGCGTCAGGCCCATGTACTGAAGCGCGCGGGCGACGCCCTCGCTTTTCACCGGGTCTTTGAAATCCTCCGGCGCCGGGACCGTGCCATCGATTCCCGTCACCATTTCCGGCGACGTGCCCCAAGTCACCTGCGGCACGATCTGGCGCGCGTCCATCTCGATCACGGCGTCGAAGCGCGCATCGGTGTCGGACACCAGCGTGCGCCAGACGGCCACGGCC
>JBIJDI010000227.1:0-4837 GCA_044344235.1 Sulfuritalea sp.
GTTACCGTTTCCGGGTAAGCGGGAAGTTTGAGGAAAAGGCATCATGGCCAACATACTGATTATCGTCGGCACCGAGTCGGGCAATGCCCAGATGTGCGCCGACCATCTGTCAGACAACCTGCCCGGTCTCGGCCATGAGGTCGAAGTGGCCGGCGACTCCGACGCCGGCAGTGTAGATCTCGAAGGCCGCGACGCGGTGCTGGTGTGCACCTCGACGCACGGCGACGGCGAACTGCCCGACAACATCATTCCGCTGGCCGAACGCCTGCGCGAGCAGAAGCCGGACCTGTCCCACGTGCGCTATGGCGTGATCGCCCTCGGCGACCAGACCTACCAGGCGACCTTCTGCAAGGCGGGCAAGGAGATGGATGCCTTGTTTGCCCGTTGCGGGGCGCGCAAGGTGGGCGAACGACTCGAGATCGATGCCTGCACCCAGCCGCTGCCCGACGAGGAAGCGTTGAACTGGGCTCAGGAATGGGTGACGATGCTGTAGTGCCTGGTTGCCTTGGGTGGAACGGAGAGGAATTGAATGAAGGTTTATGAGATTGACGGTATCGTGCCCGTGGTCGACCCGACGGCCTATGTGCATCCATCGGCGGTCCTGATCGGCGACGTCGTCGTCGGACCCGGCGCCTACATCGGTCCCAGCGCCAGCCTGCGCGGCGACTTCGGCCGCCTGTTCATCGGCGCTGGCGCCAACGTGCAGGACTGCTGCGTGATGCACGGCTTCCCCGGCAGCGACACTATCGTCGAGGATCTCGGTCACATCGGTCACGGCGCGATCCTGCATGGCTGCATCGTGCGCAGGAACGGCATGGTCGGCATGAACGCAGTGGTCATGGACAACGCGGTGGTCGGCGAGTCGGCTATCGTCGCGGCGCAGAGCTTCGTCAAGGCCGGCATGGAAATCCCGCCGCGCATGCTGGCCGGGGGCGTTCCGGCCAAGATCATGCGCGAACTCACCGAACTGGAAATGGCCTGGAAGGTTGAGGGTACCGGCGTTTATCTAGACTTGGTGAAACGCTGCCATGGCACGATGCGCGAGGTCGAGGCCCTGACGGCGGCCGAGCCGGACCGCAAGCGGCTCAAGCTGCCTGAACTGAAGACCTTGAAGGAAACCCGTCGCGCCAAAGAGTGAAAAGTCGGCGCCGGCGACGCGCCGATTTCAAAGCGTCGTCTGCGCCACCGCATGCTCCCAGCGCTGCATGAGCTCGCCGGCCCGCTCGCGTGACATCGTCGGATGAAAGACGCGTTCTGCCTGCCAGTGCGAAGCGAGTTCGTCGAGGCTGGCATATACGCCGCACGATAGACCGGCCAGATAGGCGGCACCTAGCGCCGTGGTCTCGATGACCTTCGGCCGCACCACCGGAATGCCCAGCAGATCGGCCTGAAATTGCATCAACAGGTTGTTCACGCAGGCGCCGCCATCGACGCGCAGTTCCGTGACGCCGCTACTGTCCGCCAGGTCGCGGCTCATGGCGAGCAACAGCGCGGCACTCTGGAAGGCGATGCTTTCCAGCGCGGCGCGCGCGATGTGGGCCATCGTGGTGCCGCGACTGAGCCCGAGGATCGCACCGCGCGCATCGGGCTTCCAGTAGGGGGCGCCGAGGCCGGTGAAGGCCGGCACGAACATTACGCCACCGCTATCGGGCACGCTTTCGGCCAGCCCCTGTACCGCCTCGCTTCCCTTGATGGCATGCAAGCCGTCGCGCAGCCATTGCACGACGGCACCACCGATGAATACGCTGCCTTCAAGCGCGTATTCCGGCGTCGCATCGACCTGTGCGGCACTGGTGGTGATCAGTCCGTTGCTGCTGGCCCGGCACTGTTCGCCGGTATGCATGAGCATGAAACAGCCGGTGCCGTAGGTGTTCTTGGCCAGGCCCGCGGAGAAGCATGCCTGGCCGAAGAGAGCGCTTTGCTGGTCGCCTGCGATACCGCCGATGGCAATCGGCGCGCCGAACAATTCCGCACGCGTGTGTCCGTAGAGATGGCTGGAAGCATGGACATCCGGCAGGACTTCGCGCGGAATCTCCAGCATCGCCAGCAGCTCCTCGTCCCATTCGTTGCGATGGATGTTGAACAGCAGGGTGCGCGAGGCGTTGCTGACATCGGTGGCATGCACGGCGCCACCCGTGAGTTGCCAGGTCAGCCACGAATCCACCGTGCCGAAGGCCAGTTCGCCGCGTCCTGCTGCATCGCGCGCTCCTGGAACCTTGTCGAGTATCCACTTGAGCTTGGTGCCGGAAAAATAGGCGTCGATGACGAGCCCCGTCCGCTCGCGCACCATGTCTCCATGGCCTCGTTCGCGCAGCGCGGCGCAGGCGGGCTCGGTGCGCCGGTCCTGCCAGACGATCGCGTTGCATAAGGGTTCGCCTGTGCTGCGGTGCCATACCATCGTGGTTTCGCGCTGGTTGGTGATGCCGATGCCGGCCACCTCCGCGGGCCGAATACCGGCCTTCGCCAGCGCCTCCTGTGCGGTCGCCAACTGGCTGGCCCAGATTTCCCGCGGGTCGTGCTCGACCCAACCGGGTTGGGGAAATATCTGGCGGAATTCCCGCTGCGCCATTGCGACGATCTGTCCGTGTGCGTCGAACACGATGCTGCGCGAACTGGAGGTGCCTTGATCCAGAGCCAAAAGAAAGCGAGGACGGTTCATCGAGATCTCCTGCAGGTGAATGGCGGCGCCCGCTGGGACAAACCGCGGGAAGCGCGACGGATGCCATTATGATGTCTGTCGGCATGACATTCACAACCCGGCCACGAACGAGGAATCCCATGAAGGACTCACCCGCCGATCGATTGCAGAATGCGGCGCAAGGACAGGCGAGCGATCACCTTCAGGGCTGCGACGTGCTGGTGGTCGGTGGCGGCATCAACGGCGCGGGCATAGCGCGCGACTTGGCGGGGCGGGGCTGGCGTGTAGTGCTGGTCGAGCAGGACGATCTCGCTGCGCACACTTCCTCGGCTTCGTCCAAGCTGATCCACGGTGGGCTGCGCTATCTCGAATACTACGAGTTCCTCATGGTCAGGAAATCGTTGCTGGAGCGCGAGGTGCTGCTGCGCAGTGCGCCGCACATCATCCGCCCGATGCGCTTCGTGATGCCGCACGAGCCGTCGATGCGGCCGGTCTGGCTGATGCGTCTTGGCCTGTTGCTATACGACCATCTGGCGCGGCGCGAAGTATTGCCCGGGTCGGAGGCGGTGAATCTGCGCCGCAGCCCCGTCGGCGAGGCCTTGCAGGAGCGCTATACCCGGGGCTTCATCTATTCGGATGGCTGGGTCGATGACGCGCGCTTGGTGGTGCTCAATGCATTGGACGCACAAGACCGCGGCGCGCAGATCCATACGCGCACCCGCTGTGTATCGGCACAGCGAAGTGCAGAAGGCTGGACAGCGATCCTGCAAGGCGCCGATGGCCGGCAGCGAAGCCTGGTCGCCCGTGTTCTGGTCAATGCCGCGGGTCCATGGGCGGAATCCTTTCTTCGTGGTGTGGCCCGACCGGACCACGGGGAAACGCTGGTGACGAGGCATCAGCGGCTGGTCAAGGGCAGCCATATCGTCGTGCCGCGCTGCTTCGAGCACGATCACGCCTACGTCTTCCAGGATCCGCACAAACGCATCATCTTTGCCATCCCTTACGAGGATCGCTTCACGCTGATCGGCACCACGGATTCCGAGTTCTCGGGCGACCCGGCCAGCCCGAGCGTGGGTGAGGACGAAACCGCCTACCTCTGCGAACAGGCCAGCCACTACTTCAAGCGCTCCCTGAAACCGGCGGATGTGGTGTGGAGTTTCAGCGGCGTGCGACCATTGTTCGGAGATACCGTGGGCGCCCTGTCGGCCATCACGCGCGACTACCTGCTGGAGAGCGATACCGGTGCGGCGCCGCTGTTGAGCGTATGGGGCGGCAAGATCACCACTTATCGCAAGCTGGCCGAAGAGGCTGCCGACGAGATAGGGCGCGTACTGGAAGATGCGCGGGCTGCCTGGACGGAAAACGCCAGCCTGCCCGGCGGTGACCTGCGGGCATGGATTGGTGCTCCGCAAAGGCCCGATATCGACATCGAACGCTTCATTGAAGCGGTGTGCTCGCGCTATGGCTGGCTTGACCCGGTTCTGGCGCGGCGGCTGGCGAGGGCTTATGGGAGTCGAATCGACCGGGTACTGGGCGACGCCACCCGTTGTGCTGATCTCGGCGAGGAAGTCGCGCCCGGCCTGTTCGAGGCCGAACTGCGCTACCTGCGCCGTGAGGAATGGGCGCTCGCGGCGGCGGACGTGCTCTGGCGGCGCACCAAGCGGGGCCTGCACTACAGCGAGGCCGAGCGCCAGCAGGTGGCTGACTGGATGAGTCGAACTGTGAATCAGGGCGGTTTGTAAGCTTCGATTAAGTGGGCTTATGGTAGTATTTCGCGCCGCAACAATTGCGCCGCCTCTCTGTGCATGCGGCGCCGCACAACCACTTTGGGAAAAGTCCGGCGGAATGACAGGTGTCAGTTTCTCGGCAACAAAACCGGTACCTGGCGTTTGAATTTGATGTCGACCCCAATCAACGTACCAAATACCACAAGGAAGACGCATGAAAATCCACGAATATCAGGGCAAGGAAATCCTGAAGAAATTCGGCGTGACCACCCCGCGCGGCATTCCCTGCTTTTCCGTCGACGAGGCGGTGAAGGCAGCGGAGACTCTCGGTGGCAGGGTTTGGGTGGTTAAGGCCCAGATTCATGCCGGCGGACGCGGCAAGGGCGGTGGCGTGAAAGTCGCCAAGAATCCCGACGAAGTCAAAATTTATGCAAACGCTATCCTTGGCATGCAACTCAAGACACACCAGACC
>JBIJDI010000158.1:0-6128 GCA_044344235.1 Sulfuritalea sp.
CATGTCCGACTCTTTGAAAATTCTGGTTGTCGAAGACGACGCCGCCTTGCGCGACGCCCTTCTGATCACGCTTGAAACGGCCGGACATCGCGTGACCGGGGCCGATGGTGGCCCGGCGGCATTGACTGCGCTGGCCGCAATGGCCCGCGATCCATTCAGCATGGTGATTTCCGACCTGCGCATGGATCCGATGGACGGCCTGACCCTGTTGGGCGAGATACGGGGCAGGCATCCGGGCCTGCCGGTGCTGCTGATGACGGCCTTCGGCGATGTGGACAAGGCCGTTGCTGCGATGCGCGGCGGCGCCTGTGATTTCATGTTGAAGCCCTTCGAGCCGAAAACGCTGATCGACCAGATTGCACGCTATGCCGTACCCCCCCCGGCCGCCGACGGGGTAATTGTCGCCGACCCGAAAACGCGCGAAACGCTGCTCCTCGCGGCGCGTGTGGCCAAGACCGACGCGACCGTACTGCTCACCGGGGAATCAGGGGTGGGCAAGGAAGTGTTCGCTCGCTACATCCATGATCAGTCGGCGCGGGTGGGCGGGCCGTTCGTGGCGATCAACTGCGCCGCGATTCCCGATAATCTCCTCGAAGCAACGCTCTTTGGCTACGAGAAGGGCGCGTTCACCGGCGCCCAGACCGCGCAGGCGGGGAAGTTCGAGCAAGCCAATGGCGGCACCCTGCTGCTTGATGAAATATCTGAAATGCCGCTCGGCCTGCAAGCCAAGCTGTTGCGCGTGCTGCAGGAACGCGAAGTCGAGCGCGTCGGCGGCAAGAAGCCGGTCGCACTGGATATCCGCGTGCTCGCCACCAGCAATCGCGACATGGGCAGCGAGGTCCGCGTCGGGCGTTTCCGCGAAGACCTCTACTACCGCCTGAATGTCTTCCCGCTGGAGATTCCCGCTCTGCGCCAGCGTCCCGGCGACATCCTGCCGCTGGCCCGGCATTGGCTGGCAAGGCTGGCGGCCACCTCGCGTCGCGCGGCAAGATTTGCCGCTGCCGCCGAAGCACGGCTGGTAGCCTACCCTTGGCCGGGCAACGTGCGCGAGCTGGAAAATGTTGTCCAGCGTGCGCTGATCATGACCGCCGGTGAAGTGATCGAGGCTGACAGTCTGCCGCTTGAGGGTGCCATGGCACCCGCCGGACGGGTGTTCCCGGAGGCGGCGACAGGCGCCCCGTTCGCCGCACCGCCAGCGCCGACTTTCGCCCAAAGCCCCGCCAGCACTGATTCTCCGGCCAACATGAAGGATCTTGAGCGGCAGCACATTCTGGATACCCTGGCCAAATGCGGCGGCTCGCGCAAGAAGGCCGTGGCGATTCTCGGTATCTCCGAACGCACCCTGCGCTACAAATTGTCCCAGTACCGCGCCGAGGGGTTTTTCAACGACGAGGAAGAGGCTTGATCGGCAAGTGAAAGCCGGCACGGCGATTGCTATTCCATTCGTGAACGAATTCAAGTAAGGTTTTGCCATGGCCATCGACACACGACAAATCGACCAGATGCTCTCCGAACTGCGTTCCGCCTCTGCCCTGGCGGGAAGCAAACCGGCGGGCAACGCCGCGCCCGTCGAGGGGCCGGAATTCTCGCAGGTGCTGAGGACTACCATCGATCAGGTCAATGCCGCCCAGCAGCAGGCGCACAAGATGGCCGAGGATTTTTCCAGCGGACAGAGCAACGTCAATCTTCAGGACGTCATGATCAACCTGCAAAAGGCCAACCTGTCGTTCCAGCAGATGGTGCAGGTGAGGAACAAACTGGTGTCGGCCTATCACGACATCATGAACATTCAGGTCTGATTTTTTCAGAAGACAGGCGGCAGGCATGAATGCGGCGCAACGCGCCGGTAGAATTCAGCCTTCCATCCTTCGGCTCCTGTCCTCTGACCATGTGGTTCCGCAATCTCCAGATTTTCCGGCTCACTTCCGACTGGGCCTATAGCACCGACTCGTTGACAGCCGCCCTGCACAAGGGCCTTTTCCATGGCTGCGGCGCAACTGATCGTGTGGCGCGCGGCTGGGTGCCGCCTCGCGGCGAAGGCGAACTGGTGTTTTCCCTCGAACATCAGCAATTGATCGCCTTGGGCATCGAACAGAAACTCCTGCCGGCCTCTGTCGTGCGCCAGTATGCACAGACCAAGCTGGCCGAGATCGAGGCAGCGCAAGGCTACAAGCCGGGTCGAAAGCAGTCGCGCGAAGTGATCGATCTGGTCGAGGCCGAGTTGCTGCCGCGTGCGTTCGTCAAACGCGGCCTCACCTACGTCTGGATCGATCCGGTCAATCGCTGGCTATTGGTGGACGCCTCATCGAGCACTCGCGCCGATGAAGTCATGGAGCATCTCAAGCTGTCCCTCGGCGAGCTGCCCGTCACGCTGATCAAGACCCAGATCGCACCGGCGACCGCCATGACGCAGTGGCTGGCGGCGGGGCATGCGCCCGGCAACTTCACGATCGATCGCGATTGCGAACTGCAGGCTGCCGCGGAGGAGCGTGCCGCGGTGCGCTACGTGCGTCATAACCTCGACAGCGACGAGGTGCGCAGTCATATTGCGGGTGGCAAGTCGGCCACCCGATTGGCGTTGACCTGGAATGATCGCGTTTCGTTTGTATTGACCGAGCAATTGCAGATCAAGCGCTTGGCGTTTCTCGATCTGCTGAAGGAGGATGCCGAGCGCCAGGCCGAGAATGCGGATGATCTGTTCGCCGCAAACTTCACCCTGATGTGCGGAGAACTGGCGCAGTTGCTGGGACATCTGCTGGAAGTGCTGGGCGGAGAGGGCGAGTGACTCTGCGTGGGCTGATCGCTCTGGCGGCGCTCACGCTTGGCTTGCCCGCGCTGGCGGATGGTGTTGAGGTCGGCAAGCCGTCCAGTATGCGCAACCTGGTGCCGGCCGGTGCGATTGAGCAGCAGGCAGCCCAGCAATACGAACAGCTCAAGCGTCAGGCGTCTGCGAAAGGCGCACTGGGGCCCGGTGATCATCCTCAAGTTCTGCGTTTGCGGGCGATCGCCGCGCGCATGATCCCCTTTGTTGATCGCTTCAATCCCCGCGCTCGAACCTGGAGGTGGGAGGTGAACCTGATCGGATCGAAGCAGATCAATGCGTTCTGCATGCCCGGCGGCAAGATCGCCTTTTATTCGGGGATTCTCGACACCCTCAAATTGACGGATGACGAGGCGGCGATGGTGATGGGCCACGAGATCGCCCACGCCTTGCGCGAGCACGCCCGCGAGCGCATGGCCAAGAGCCAGATCACCCAATTCGGCGCCAATCTGCTGGGGGAACTGGTGGGCGGCGGACGCTATGCCGGTGCCTTCCAGATGGGCGGAAATTTATTGTCGCTCAAGTTTTCGCGCGATGACGAATCGGAGGCCGATGTGGTCGGGCTTGACCTTGCCGCGCGCGCTGGTTTCGATCCCCGTGCGGGGGTCAGCTTGTGGCAGAAAATGGCCGCCGCCAATAGCAGGGCGCCGCTCGAGTTTCTCTCAACCCATCCGGCGGGCGATCATCGCATCAAGGAAATCGAAAAACACCTGCCGGAAGTAATGCCGTTGTATCAACAGGCGGTTGCAGCGAGGGCTGGCGCCAGCGTCAAGCGCGGCGGTCCGAACTAGGAGTCGGCGCTGGAGGTACGGCGACGCGGGTCAGCGTCAGCCCAATCCCGATTCGCGTGCCTTGCGCTCGCGTTCGACCTTGATGATGTAACGCTGGATCAGCGTCAGCATGGACCCCGGCAGCTTCACGAACTCACAGCCGGCGCGTTTGGATTTGACCCCGGTGCGGGTGACTGACTCGAATACGCTGCGCACCACAATCGTTCCCGCTACCATGCCGACTTCCGGCAGTTCAACCTTGCAGGACAGCTCAAGACCGCGTTCAAGCGTGATATCGAGAGGAATCGAGATGACGCCGAGGCCGCCACCGCTGATGTCAACCACTTGAACATTGATTGCCCGGCGTTCGCCAGTGGTGGTAGGGAAGGGAATGACACACTTCAGCGGGCGCGCGATGGGCGCGGCCAGCCGGTAGTACTCGCGGCGCTGCAGGCGCAGCACGCTGTCGGGCAGGGGGGCGAAGAACGCCGGCACTCCATTCGTCTCGGCACGTTGCACACTGCGCAGAATGAACTGGATCTTGACCTTGTCGAGCTGCGTGACACAGAACAGCTTGTTTGCTTCGAGCGCCTTGCGGTTCGCCTCGGCACTGGCGCTGAGTTCGAGAAAAAGACCGTTGTCCTTGTAGCTGATCAGGCTGGTCAGCAGCATTTCCCTGCCTTCGTTGAAGAACATGGTGATCTGCGACACGTGTTCGACGATTCCGCGAAAGACCGAGAACATCTCGCCCTTGGAATTCAGCATGTACTGGCTGAATTCGTCCGTCGACAGAAGCTCGGCTGCCAGCTTTTGGGCGGCGGAAGCCTGGGCAATGGGCGCAGGCTCCGTCGATGTGGATGAATTGTTGGCTTCGGTGCTGCTCATTGTTCGACAAACGCCGGGCAGGAACTTTGGGCTTCGAATTTTAGCCGAGATTTTCCGGAATCAGGCGCTCCGCCGGGACCCCTTCGCGCTCAACCTGGTAGATCCAGGCCAGCAGTTCGGCAACGGCAATGTAAAGCTGAGGGGGAATCTGTCCGTCAAGGTTGACTTGGGACAGCAATGCGACGAGCTCGGGCGATTCGTGAACAAAAATGCCGTGCTCGCGTGCGCGGGAGATGATCTCTTCGGCGATCAGGCCCCGTCCTTTTGCTACCACTGTCGGTGCCGAATCGCCCGGCGAATACTTCAGCGCCACGGCGAGCGCCCGCGGTTCGCCGTCCTTACTCTTCGGCGGCATGCTTGACCTGCAAGGCGAGCAGCGGCACACCGGCCGCGGCCATTGATTTTTCCAGTGACGGGGCGGCATCGAGCAGATCAGCGGCACTGGCGCCAGCCGGTGTGGCGATGACAATCCTCACCCCTTCCGGCACCAGACTGAGCCGGGCATCGATCTCACCCAGTCGAGGTGTGACGAGTCGCAGCGATGTAATCCAGCCTCGTTCCGAATCCGTTTGCTCGTTGCCTGTTTGCCGTCCATCCGGTTCGATCTGCCAGTCCAGCGATTGACCCGGCCAGACGTCCCCATGCCAGGCCATACGCTGTGTCGCGGCGGCATCCAGTTGCTGCTGCACCAGTGGCCGCAGATCCTCCGGCACGATCTGCGCCGGATTTGCGGTCGCCGCTGGTTGCGTGCCGGTTTGCGGGCGAGTTTCTTCGCTGCCGAACAGGCTTTGCAGAATTGCCATCGGCCCTGATTGTTGAGCCGGATTCGCGTTCGTTGTTTGCCGCGCCGGCAGGCCGCCCGACTCCTGGCCACGCGCTGACGCCTCTCCCGGCGAGTGTCTGGCCTGAGGTTCGACCAGCAGGTCATTCATCGGGCGCTGCCCCATGACCCACTGCACCTGATGGGCTTCGTAGAATAGCCCGCTCTGGCCGACGGCTTTAGCCAGTTGCGGCGCGAGTTCGGCGGCCAGTTTGGCCGTGTCGGCGAATGCCGCGGGCAGCAACGCCTGTCCTCGTGTGAGTGCCGCTGGAGGTGGCGGAGCGCCGTCCCTCGCAAGCAGCGAACCGATCAACTGGGCGGTACGCGACAAGTTGGCAAATTGGGGGTTGACGCCTGTTGCGGCATCCCCCGGGCTGTTCCGGTTCGCGAGCTGGGCGACGACCAGATGCGGCGTGCGGTCGACCACCACCAGTTCCAGGGTGTCGCCGGCTTTGGCTCCCTGGGGAAGCGCCAGCGTCAGGCTGCGACCCGCAACCAGGGCCTTGTAGGTGTTCTCCGGCAGGACTTCCTGGATCCGTGCCGAGAAGGTTTGACCGGGTCGCAACTCAACCAGATCGGCCGGAATTTCGCTGACCGGCGCAACCGGCTGCAGCAGCGACGCTTCGGTTTGCATCCGCATGCGGATGCCGACATCGTTGGGGATCAGGACCACGGCGCTTCCCGGGATTCTGCCGATTGCGAGGAGAACAGGGTGGTGGCGGCCACCGTTTGGGCTTTACGCCCCGCAACCACCGGGGGCAGGCTCTCCGGCACCAGGCGCATAGGCCTTGTTGACGTCGCGACGATGCGGGATGTCGCCCAGGTACTTGCG
>JBIJDI010000159.1:0-6107 GCA_044344235.1 Sulfuritalea sp.
TCCCGTTCCGGCACCGCCGCATCGATGCTGCGTCGCTTGACATGGCCGAAGCCGCGAATCTTCTCCGGCAATCGGGCGAGGGCGATGGCGTCGCCCAGAGAGTTTCGGTCCAGCTTGCCCAGTAGGCCGTCGAGATCGGCTTCGTAGCCGGCCAGCAGGGATCGCTCCAGTCGCCGCTCTTCGTTGCGGGCAAAATAGTCCCAGCGCGAGCCGCGATAGCGGCGAGCCTTCGCCAGCCACTTGAATGCCGTCAGCATCCAGGGGCCGAAGGCCATCTTTTTCACCATGCCGGTTTTCGGATCCGGGCGGGCCAGCAGCGGCGGTGCCAGATGAAAGCTCAGGGTGTAGTCGCCGTCAAAGCGTTCGCCGACTTTCTGCAAAAAGTCGGTTTCAGCATACAGCCGCGCCACCTCGTATTCATCCTTGATCGCCATCAGCTTGAACAGATTGTGTGCGACGGTCTCGGTCAGTTGTGACGAGTTGATGGCGGTTTCCGCGGCGCGAATCTTTTCCACCTGTGTCCGATAGCGCTCTGCGTAGGCAGCATCCTGATACTCGGTAAGAAAGCTCACGCGCTTCGCGATCAACTCGTCAAGAGTCGGCGCTGGCGGTACGGCGATTTTCGGTCGTGCGTGGGCTGCAACCGCCGCCGGATCGTGCGCGGCACGCCGACCCCAGAGAAAGGCGGCCCGGCTCATGGCGACTGCCGTGCCGTTGAGCTCGATCGCGCGATCGATGGCGTCCCATGACACGGGCACCATCCCTTGTTGCCAGGCGTAACCGAGCAGAAACAGGTTGCTGGCGATCGAATCTCCCAGCAGCCGCAGGGCGAGATCGGAGGCGTCGATAAAATGTGCCGCCCCGGCGCCGACGGTTTCGCCGACCACCGCCTGCATGCGCGCCAGCGGAAACTGCCAGTCGGGATTGCGCGTGAAATCGGCCGTTGGCGTTTCCGCGCAATTAACCACGACGCGGGTGCGGCCGGTCCGCATCCGCGTCAGCGCGTCGGGCGAAGCGGTGACGATGACATCGCCGCCGATCACGGCGTCCGCTTCACCGGTCGCCACGCGCACGGCGTGAATGGCCTCCGGGTCGTCGCAGATGCGCACATGGGAAAACACCGCGCCGCCCTTTTGCGCGAGCCCGGTCATGTCGAGCACGGTAACGCCCTTGCCGTCGATGTGCGAGGCCATGCCGATCAGGGCGCCGATGGTCACCACGCCAGTGCCGCCGACGCCGGTAATCAGGATGCCGTAAGGATGGGCCGTCGAAGCAAGAGTCGGCGCTGGCGGTACGGCGAAGGAATCAGCGCCTTGCCCGGCGCCAGCCAGGCCGCGACCTTTCTTCACGCTGCCGCCGAGCACCGAGACGAAGCTCGGGCAGAAGCCCTTTTCGCACGAGTAGTCCTTGTTGCAGGCGGATTGGTCGATGGCGCGCTTGCGGCCGAACTCGGTTTCCACCGGTACTACGGCGAGGCAGTTGGACTGCACGCCGCAATCGCCGCAGCCTTCGCATACGGCCTCGTTGATGAACAGGCGGCGCGGCGGATCGATCATCTTGCCGCGCTTGCGGCGGCGGCGCTTTTCCGCGGCGCAGGTCTGATCGTAGATGATGGCCGAGATGCCGGGGCATTCGCGCATCTCGCGTTGAATGGCGTCGAGGTCGTCACGATGCCGGATCGGTACGCCATGGGGCAGGTCGGCGTGACCGTAAGCGCGTGGCGCGCCATCGGTGACGACGACGACATGGCCGACGCCTTCGGCATGCAACTGCGCGGCGATCTGCGGCACCGACAGGTTGCCGTCGTGGGGCTGGCCACCGGTCATCGCGACGGCGTCGTTGTAGAGAATCTTGTAGGTGGCATTGACCCCCGAGGCGACCGCGGCGCGAATCGCCAGCGAGCCGGAGTGGAAGTAGGTACCGTCGCCGAGATTGACAAAAACGTGGCGCTGCTCGGTGAAGGGCGCCTGCCCCATCCAGGCCGCGCCTTCGCCGCCCATATGGGAATAGGTGGTGGTGGAACGATTCATCCACAGCACCATGAAATGGCAGCCGATGCCCGCCAGCGCACGCGAACCCTCTGGCACGCAGGTCGACGTGTTGTGCGGGCAGCCCGGACAGAAGTAGGGCGTGCGCGCCACCTGGATCGCTGGTGCGGCAGATCGCTCCTTCGCTTCGATCACCGCCAGTCGTTCGCGGATGCGCGGCGACGTAAAGTGGCGGCCGATGCGGTCAGCGATGACGCGCGCGATCTGCGCCGGGGAGAGTTCGCCCGAGGCGGGCAGCAGCCAGCGGCCGTTGGGCAGCGCCCATTCGCCTTTCTCGTCGAATTTGCCGATCACGCGTGGGCGCACGTCCTCGCGCCAGTTGTAGAGTTCTTCCTTCAACTGGTATTCGATCAGCTGGCGCTTTTCCTCGACCACCAGGATTTCTTCCAGTCCTTCGGCGAAGCGGCGCACGCCGTCCGACTCGAGCGGCCAGACCATGCCGATCTTGTAGAGCCGAATGCCGATCTCGGCGGCAAGTTTGTCGTCGATGCCGAGGTCATCAAAGGCCTGGCGCACGTCGAGATACGACTTGCCGGTGGTGATGATGCCCAAACGTGGATTGGGCGAGTCGATCACGACCTGGTTCAGTTTGTTGGCGCGGCAATAGGCCAGCGCCGCATACAGTTTGTGGTCGAGCAGCCGGGCTTCCTGCAGCAGGCGGTCATCGGGCCAGCGGATGTTGAGGCCGCCCGGAGGCAAGGCGTAGTCATCCGGCAGCACGATCCGCACGCGGTCGGGTGAAATGTCGACGGATGCCGAGGATTCAACGGTGTCGGCGACCGCCTTGAAGCCAACCCAGCAGCCGGAATAGCGGCTCATCGCCCAGCCATGCAGACCGAGATCGAGATAGTCCTGCACACCGGCTGGCACCAGCACCGGCATCATTGCGGCCTTGAATGCATGCTCCGACTGGTGCGCCACGGTGGATGAACGCGCCGCGTGATCGTCGCCGGCTATGGCCAATATGCCGCCATGCTTCCAACTGCCGGCGGAATTGGCGTGCTTGAAGACGTCGCCGCAACGGTCTACGCCCGGCCCCTTGCCGTACCACATGCCGAACACGCCGTCGTGCTTGGCGCCCGGCGACAGATTGACCTGTTGCGTGCCCCATAGCGCCGTGGCGGCGAGATCTTCATTGACCCCCGGCTGGAACACGACGTGGTTTTGCGCGAGATGCGGCTTGGCCTTCCACAGCGCCTGATCGAGGCCACCCAACGGCGAGCCGCGGTAACCTGAAACGTAGCCGGCGGTATTCAGTCCGGCAAGGGCGTCGCGCTGGCGCTGCAGAAGCAGCAGTCGAACCAGGGCCTGGGTGCCGGTCAGAAATACGCGGCCTGAGGCGAGAGCGTATTTGTCCTCAAGGGTGATGTTGCGCAATGGCGCGTTCATGGCTGCTCCTGAATTTTTTGGACGTCGGAGACGCGTTGACCTTGTGAGTCGTGCATCGGGCCTGGCCGTCCCCGGTCAGGGCGGCGGCAGAATCTTACCCGGATTCAGGATGTTGTCGGGGTCGATGGCACGTTTTATTGCCCGCATCAGATCGATGGCGACCGCGCCATGCTCGAGCGCCATGTAATCCTGCTTGCCTATGCCAATGCCATGCTCTCCGGTGCAGGTGCCGTCCATGCGGATCGCCCGCTGCGCCAAGCGCGAGGCGAAACCCTTGGCGCGGGCGAGGTCGTCCGCATCGTCGGCGTCTACCAGCAGCATGATATGGAAATTGCCGTCGCCGACATGGCCGACCAGCGGGCCGGCAAGGGTGCTCGCGTTCTCGTCCAGATCGCGGAAGGTTTCGTCGATGCAATCCGCGAGCCTCGAGATCGGCACGCAGACGTCGGTAGTCAGGGCGCGGCAACCGGGCTTGAGGCCGAGGCCGGCGTAGTAGGCATCGTGCCGCGCCTGCCACAGGCGGCTGCGATCCTCGGGGCGTGTCGCCCATTCGAAATCCTGCCCGCCGTGATCGGTGGCGATCTCCTGGACTGTCTCGGCCTGCTCCTTGACGCTGGTTGGCGAGCCGTGAAACTCGAAGAACAAGGTGGGTGCTTCGTGCAGCGTGGTCTTGCTGTGGCGGTTGATGGCCGTGATCGCCAGCTTGTCGAGCAGTTCAATGCGCGCCACCGGGACGCCGAGCTGGATGGTCTGGATCACTGTCCTGACCGCCGCCGCCAAGGTCGGAAAGGCGCAGACCGCGCTGGAAATGGCCTCGGGTACCGGGTAGAGCTTGACCGTCAGTTCCGTGATGATGCCCAGCGTACCTTCAGAGCCGACCATCAGTCGCGTCAGGTCATAGCCGGCCGCCGACTTGCGGGCGCGGCCGCCGGTCTTGAGTATGCGGCCATCAGGCAGTACCACGGTCATGCCCAGTACGTTTTCGCGCATGGTGCCGTAACGTACGGCGTTAGTGCCCGAGGCCCGCGTCGCGGCCATGCCCCCGAGGCTCGCGTCGGCTCCCGGGTCGATCGGAAAGAACAGCCCGGTACCGTTCAGGGCGGCGTTGAGGGCTTTGCGCGTGACACCGCATTGCACCGTGGCGTCAAGGTCTTCCTGGCGTGTGGCGACGATCTGGTTCATTGCCGACAGATCGATGCAGACCCCGCCGTGCACTGCCAGCAGGTGGCCTTCGAGCGACGTTCCGGTGCCAAAAGCGATTACCGGGATCCGGTGGCGGTGACAAAGTCCGACGATTTCCGCGACTTCCGCTGTGGATTCGGCAAATACCACTGCGTCTGGCGGCATAGGCACATGAGACGACTCATCCTTGCCGTGATGCAGCCGGACCGCGGCGGCAACCGAAAAGCGCGATCCGAAGCGAGCAGCGAGGGCTTCGGCCAGTTTCTGCGGTAGGGGTGGGCGATCAGCGGGCGCGTTCATGGCGATCTCCGGCATGGGGCAATCGGCTGATTCTACGCCGCACCAGCCCTGAATTCAGTATCCGGCTGGCCGGGAGGCCGTCGCCGATTCGAACGGTGTTGAACCGGTTCCACTTTCCCGGTCAGGGCGGGATTCGCTTCGTGTGTGACGTACCCGTTGACGGTGCGTCCGAATTTGGCGATAATCACGGGTTCAGCTGGAGGGGTTCCCGAGCGGTCAAAGGGATCAGACTGTAAATCTGACGGCTCTGCCTTCGAAGGTTCGAATCCTTCCCCCTCCACCAGCAAGCAGTAGAAACAGGTAGTTACAAGGCGGTTAGCGGACACGTAGGGCGGGCGGCGGTAGTTCAATGGTAGAACCTCAGCCTTCCAAGCTGATTATGCGGGTTCGATTCCCGCTCGCCGCTCCAGGTTTTGTTTTGAAGGGTTTCAGCCCTTGTAGCTCAGTGGTAGAGCACTCCCTTGGTAAGGGAGAGGTCGCGTGTTCGATCCACGCCAAGGGCACCATTTTTTTAGTGCAATTTTGTTGGGGTAATTGACATGGCGAAAGCGAAATTTGAGCGGACGAAGCCGCACGTAAACGTAGGGACGATTGGTCACGTTGACCATGGCAAGACGACGTTGACGGCGGCGATCACGACGGTGTTGTCGGCGAAGTTTGGTGGCGAGGCGAAGGCCTACGACCAGATTGACGCGGCGCCGGAAGAAAAGGCACGCGGCATCACCATCAACACCGCGCACGTCGAATACGAGACCAAGAACCGTCACTACGCGCACGTGGATTGCCCGGGACACGCCGACTACGTCAAGAACATGATCACCGGAGCCGCGCAAATGGACGGCGCCATCCTGGTCTGTTCCGCCGCTGACGGCCCCATGCCGCAGACCCGCGAACACATCCTGCTGGCACGCCAGGTCGGCGTACCGTACATGGTCGTGTTCATGAACAAATGCGACATGGTCGACGATGCCGAACTGCTCGAACTGGTCGAAATGGAACTGCGCGAACTGCTCAGCAAGTACGACTTTCCCGGCGACGACATCCCGATCATCAAGGGCTCCGCCCTGAAGGCCCTCGAAGGCGACAAGGGCGAACTCGGCGAAATGGCCATCATGGCCCTGGCCGATGCCCTGGACACCTACATCCCGACGCCCGAGCGCGCCATCGACAAGCCCTTCCTGATGCCTA